>CAIQHJ010000197.1 GCA_903871575.1 uncultured Bacteroidota bacterium | reverse complement strand
GTGGAATTTCGCCGGAAAACAAAATGATATTCAAGGAACCAGCATGGGTAATGTGAGAGATGGTAACTGGAAAACAGGTATTTCTTTTTATGACAACATCCGCCTTGGAAATCAGGATACACTCCCCGACACCATCAAACACAATAAAGCCAACAACAGTTTATTTTTACTGCCATTTATCTTAGGACTTTTGGGCTTATTGTATCAATTTAAAAAAGACAAAAAAGATGCATTAATCACCGGCTTGTTGTTTTTCTTTACCGGTTTAGCAATCTGCATTTATTTAAACCAAGCTGGTAATCAGCCGCGCGAAAGGGATTATGCATATGTTGGTTCGTTCTATGCTTTTGCCATTTGGATTGGTTTAGGCGTATTGTACATCAAAGACCTTTTATTGGGCTTCCTCAAAAATCAACAACTGGCTGCCATTGCTGGCGGTGTGGTTTGTTTGCTTGCTGTACCCGTATTGATGGCCAACCAGGAATGGGATGACCACGACAGAAGTCAGAAAACCATTGCTAGAGATTTGGCAAGAGATTATCTCGAAAGCTGTGCTCCAAATGCCATTCTCATTACTTTCGGAGATAACGATACTTACCCGCTTTGGTATGCCCAAGAAGTAGAAGGTGTAAGAAAAGATGTAAGAGTCATCAACAGCAGTTTGTTGGGTACAGATTGGTACATCAATGAACTGAGATACAAAGTAAATGAAAGCGACCCTATCGATCCAATATGGCCTGCAACCGCCATTGAAGGTTCTAAAAGAGATGTGGTTCGTTTTAATCCCAATGTTCCAGGTGTGAATCCGAATATACCAATGGACCTTTACACCATGATGAAAGACTATGCCGGTTCTGATGATCCAGCAAAAGGAAACTCCATCAGCGATAATGGTGAAGTTATCAATGTCTTCCCTTCACAAAATGTGATGGTACCGGTAGATGAAAATCTGGTTAAACAAAATGGAACCGTAAACGCAAATGATGCGGTTGTTCCAGCCTTGGTATTCAAAATCGATAAAAACTATTTGTATAAAAATGACGCAGCCATTTTAAATATTATTGCCGCAAACAATTGGAAGCGCCCTATTTACTTTACGTCGCCTTATGATGAATTGGGCTTCCAAAGATATTTGCGTCAAGACGGTATGACATATCGTTTGGTTCCAATTGACAATGGCGGTGTGAACCAAGATTGGGTAATGAGCAAAATGATGGATAAAAATAAATTTGCTTTTGGCAATGCACAAACAGCTGGCGTTTATTTCGATGAAGAAAATCGCCGACATTTGAATAGTATCCGTTTGGCTTACGCTCAATCTGCAGGCTCATTGGCTGAAGCCGGAAGAACAGCAGACGCAAGTCGTTTATTGGAGCGTTGCGACTCTATGATGAATCAAGAAAATATTCCTTACGGAATGGCGGGTCGTTATCAACAGCACAACCAAATTTCTATGCAAATGTTGTATGCTTCTTACAAATCTGGAAATAAAAAACTGATTGAGAAAATTGGCAACGCACTTAAAAAAGACATGCAACAACAAGCCAGTTATTATCAGGGACTCAACGACGTTAAAAGAGACGCCATGTCGAATGAAGAAGAAAAGAACGACAACTTATTGAAAGGATTGATGCAATTGGAGCAACAATTTAAGTTGATAAGCGTAGATACAAGCAACGTTGAAATGACCAAAATGGGACCTCGATCCAATGCCGGAAACACAGTAGCACCTACAGATACTGCAAAACCTTAACCTTAACTTTTTTGAACTATACAAGTCCTGTGGTTTCACAGGACTTTTTTTATTAAACAATATCAACCCTACATTGTTATAAAATCAGTAGCGATTGGATTGTAAAATTTCTCATAACTATCCATCACAAATAAATGAAACAAAAGCTGGGTTTTATCCAAATGGTATTGCCTAACTTGTGTCCCTAAATTGTACAACAGATGCGCAGTTTTTTGTTTTCAAAATTCGACCCCGATGCGGATGCCAAAAGCAGCTTCGAAAAACTATTCGATCTATTTACACAATTGCTCACTTATACGAGCGGCGATTATAACGAAGCCATCCAATGGTTAACAGAACTCGACAAAGAATACAAACTCACAGATGACGAATATGGAATTGGCGATTTTATAGAAGACCTCAAATCAAAAGGATACATAGATGAAAACAAAGTTGATGGCGAGATAAAAATAACTTCGAAAACGGAGCAAAGCATCAGAAAAAAATCATTGGATGAAATCTTTGGGAAAATAAAAAAATCGAAGCAGGGAAATCACCAAACATTCAAGAGTGGTAATGGAGATGAAATCAATCCGGAAACCAGGCCTTTTCAATTTGGGGATTCCATGGAACAAATAGACTTTACTTCTTCTATACGAAATGCGCAGGTAAACCACGGAATCGACAGCTTTCGGATGCAAGAAGATGATTTAGAAATTAGAGAAACCGATTTCAAAGCACAGACTTCCACGGTGTTGATGATAGACATTTCACACTCGATGATTTTATATGGTGAGGATAGAATTACACCCGCAAAAAAAGTGGCCATGGCTTTAAGCGAATTGATCAAAACAAAATACCCCAAAGACACCTTAGATATTTTGGTTTTTGGAAACGACGCGTGGACGATAGAAATAAAAGATTTGCCTTATTTGCAAGTAGGCCCATATCACACCAATACAGTAGCCGGATTGGAACTAGCGATGGAAATACTTCGAAAAAGAAAAAATCCCAACAAACAAATCTTCATGATTACAGATGGCAAACCTACCTGCTTAAAAGTTGGCAAAAACTATTACAAAAATAGTTTTGGAATAGATCGGAAAATATTAAATCGATGCATGAATTTGGCAGCGCAATGCAAAAAAATAAAAATACCCATCACCACTTTCATGATTGCCAGCGATCCGTATTTACAAAAATTTGTTCAGGAATTTACAGAAGCCAATCATGGCAAAGCATTTTTTGCCTCGCTCGATAAATTGGGTGCTTTCATTTTTAGAGATTTTGAAAGCGGAAAAAGCAAAACCTTACTTTAAAAAACAATCAAATACAACAGCAGAAAAAAAATAATTTATGATAGCAAACATGCATTCGATAAAAACCCTTGGCGCATTGAAACAAAGTGGATGGATTTCAAAATCAATTAAAGATGAAATTCGTGATAATCTGATCGAAAAAATCAAACAAAAACAGAACCCTTTTCCAGGAATTTTAGGCTATGAAGATACCGTTATACCTGATACCGAACGCGCTTTACTGAGCAAACACAACATTTTGTTTTTAGGTTTACGCGGACAGGCAAAAACAAGAATGGCACGTCAAATGGTGACATTATTGGATGCCTACATCCCCATTGTTGAGGGCAGTGAAATCAATGATGATCCTTTACAGCCGCTTTCTAGATATGCCATCGATTTGATTGAAGCCAAGGGAGATGAAACACCCATTGTTTGGCTGCATCAATCGCAACGATATGGTGAAAAATTGGCCACTCCAGATGTAAGTGTTGCCGATTTGATTGGCGACATCGACCCCATAAAAGCCGCCAATTTGAAACTCAGTTTTGCAGATGAACGGGTGTTGCATTACGGCATTATTCCAAGAAGCAACAGAAGCATTTTTGTCATCAATGAACTGCCCGATTTGCAAGCTAGAATACAAGTATCCTTGTTTAATATTTTAGAAGAAGGCGATTTACAAATCAGGGGATTTAAATTAAGATTGCCACTCGACATCTTGTTTGTGTTTACTGCTAACCCCGAAGACTACACGAACAGAGGCAGCATTGTTACCCCATTGAAAGACCGTATTCAAAGTCAAATATTAACACATTACCCCAAAGCAGTTGAAACTTCATTGGCAATTACGGCACAAGAAGTTTGTAAAATACCATCGCAACAAGCACATGTTGTTGTAAGTGATTTGGTTGCAAGATTGATAGAGCAAGTTTCATTTGAAGCAAGAAACAGCGAGTGGGTAGATAAAAAAAGCGGTGTAAGTGCAAGGCTTACGATATCGGCATATGAAAACGCGATGAGTGCAGCAGAGCGAAGATTGTTGATCAATCAAGAGGCACAAACACAGATTTGGATAAGCGATTTAACGTCCATCATTCCATCTATCACCGGAAAAATAGAGTTGGTATATGAAGGCGAGCAAGAAGGCCCATATCAAGTGGCTTACAATTTGGTAGAGAAGGCCATTCGTTCGTTGTTTCTACAATATTTTCCCAACCCAGAGTTGAGTAAAAAGAAAAAAGGCAAAGAATCTCAAAAGGTCGAAAACCCGTATGCACCCATCACAAGATGGTTCGACAACGGTCATCACCTCAATATATTTTTAGAAACCAAAGATGCCGACAAAATTAATTTGTTGTACACCGTTGATGGGCTCTATGCTTTGGTGAAAAAACAATATCCCAATTTGAATGAAATGGAGTATGGCTTGTTGATGGAATTTGTATTGCATGGCTTGTCGAGCTATTCACTCATCAGCAAAAAAGTTGTGGAGGGTAAGATTGAGTTTAAGGATTTAATGGGGAGCATGTTCAGTATGGGCGATCAGCATTTTTCGGAGGATGATTTAAACGACGATGATTTTAATGGCTAGTTCAAATGCTCAATAAATATTAACCTCTCTGTGTAAATACACACCAAATTGCTCGTGTACAGACGCAATGATTTTTTCGCTTAAAGCGAAGATCTCTGTTCCTGTCGCTTGTCCATGATTTACCAATACCAGTGCTTGTTTGCTGTGGCATCCAGCATCTTTTTCTCTGTACCCTTTCCAACCTGCTTTTTCAATCATCCAGCCTGCTGCAACTTTCACTAAATTTTCTGCAGTGGGATAACCCACAATATCAGGATATGTATTTCTTAAGACCTCAAAGTCAGCAGCTGTAATCTCTGGATTTTTGAAGAAGCTGCCTGCATTCCCAATTTCGTTTGGGTTGGGTAATTTACTATTTCGAATTTGCATAACCGCTGTGGCGATATCCTGTATGTTCAAAGTTGAAACGCCCATCTCATCCAATGCATGTTGTATGGCACCATAGCTGGTTTTAAAATTGGGTATTTTATTCAATCGATAGGTTACAGATGTAATAACGAACTGATCTTTGCATATATTTTTGAAAACGCTTTCTCTGTATCCAAATGCACAATCTTCTTTATAAAAAACAACGGTATTTAAATTTTGTCTACTAACGGCCTCGAGTGAGTGAAATACATCCTTAATCTCTACCCCATAAGCACCAATATTTTGCATAGGTGATGCGCCAACACTACCGGGTATCAATGCCAGATTTTCAACCCCAGCATACGCATGCGCCAAACAATACAAAACAAATTGATGCCAATTAACTCCCGCACCAGCTTGCACATACACGTGTTGCTCATCTTCTCGAATCAGTTGAATGCCTTCAATCTCGTTTTTTAATACCAGCCCTTCGTAATTGGTTGTTAGCAAGATGTTGCTGCCTCCTCCTACAATCAACACCGGATAACCCTGTGCTATTGGATGCGTTAAAATTTGCTGCAGCTTTTCAATAGAATTGAAGCTTGCAAAATATTTGGCTGCAACGTCAATACCGAAAGTATTGAATGGTTTTAACGATATGTTTTCTTGAAATGTCAATGTATCAATATGGATCTACATCTGCAATAATAGTAATTGATTTGTATAACTTATCACTTTGTAATAAATTAATGTGGTGCTGTATGGCTTGCTTATGTTGTTGACCACCGCCAGATTCTTTGGGCAGCTTGAGCATCAATTCCATGATGTGCTGGTTTCTTAATCTTGATATTACAGGTTGTGCAGGTCCAACAACATGTTCGCGAAAATCTGATTTTAAGTATTTGGCTAATGTATTGGCTGCATCATGGACCAAATCTTTATCCTTGTGTTTTAGTGTGATCATGATGATTCTGCTAAATGGTGGATAAAAAAATTCTTTTCGCATGGTTATTTCAAAATTGTAAAAAGCATTGTAGTCATGCGCTTTTACCATTTGAATAATAGGGTGTTTCACATTGATGGCCTGAATGAGTACCTTGCCCTGGGCGCCTTTGCGACCTGCTCTCCCACTCACCTGTTCCATCAATTGAAATGCACGTTCATTTACCCTAAAATCTGCAAAGCTCAGTAATCCATCGGCATCTAAAATACCCACCAAACTTACATTATCAAAATCCAATCCTTTAACCACCATTTGTGTTCCTACTAAAATATCCAATCGCTGTTGTTCAAAAGTTTGAATCAACACATCGTGTGCTGTTTTACCTCGGATGCTGTCAACATCCATTCTTGCAATGCGATATTGAGCAAAATCATTTTCCAATTGCTCCTCAATTTTTTCAGTGCCAAAGTTTTTTTCAAACCAGTTGTTGCTGCCACAAGCGGTGCATGTGATCAACTTGGGGTAAGTGCTTCCGCAATAATGGCAATGTAATTTGTTGCTGTATTTATGTAACGTTAACGATACATCGCAGTGTGTGCATTGAGGGATAAAGCCACAAGTTCCACAAATCAAATAAGGGTTGTATCCTCTTCTATTTTGAAATAAAATCACCTGCTTTTTTGCGTCAACTGCTTGTTGAATGGCTTCGTTCAACTGCGGGCTGATCATTACCTTTCCTTTCTGTGCAATTTGCTGTGTGTTTACAATTTCAATCGAAGGCAATTCAATTCCTCCAAATCTTTCTTTCAACGTAACCAAGCCATATTTTTTTTGCAAGGCGTTATAGTAGCTCTCTAAAGATGGTGTGCCGCTACCCAGCAAGACTTTAGCATTAAAAAGAGACGCATAATAAATGGCGGCATCTCTGGCATTGTAGCGAGGTGCAGGATCTTGCTGTTTGTAGGATGCATCATGTTCTTCATCAACAATGATTAGGTCGAGATTATTGAAAGGTAAAAACAATGCGCTTCGTGCACCCAATAAAATAGACACTTCATTGCTTCTTATTTTATTCCACAATTCAATTCTTTCTTGGTCATTGAATTTTGAATGATACACTGCAATATGTCCACCAAAATGCTTTTGTAATCTTCGTATGATTTGACTGGTGAGTGCAATTTCTGGCAAGAGATACAATGCTTGTTTGCCTTTTTTCAAGGCCGTTTCCAACAACTTGATATACAAAAGCGTCTTGCCACTTCCTGTAACACCATGCAATAAACAAACATTTTTTTCTTCAAAAACTTCCAAGACGGCCGCATAGGATGCGAGTTGATTTTCAGACAATACAAAATCAATAAATATATTTTTAGGCCCCGATTTTATGCGATCTACTTTTCTTTTTTCTGCAATGAATATTTGCTTTTCACATAGGGCGTTGAATTGCGCAGCTGAAGCATTTGATTTTTTAAGCAGTGCAGACTTGGTTACTTCACCTTCTGCTTTTTGAAGATGCAAAAGAGACAACAAAAGTTCCATTTGTTTCGGCGCTCCTTTCCAGTCGTTGAGCAATTGGGCTAGATTTTCTTCATCTATAAATTGAGGATGCAAGAACACATAGGTCTCTTTTTTTGAAGCATATTTTTCACTTAATTTTTCCCAAATGAAGCAGACGTTTTTTTCTAGTAATTTTTTGATAATGGGATAAACATGTGCAGCATCTAAAATCTGTTGTACTTCTATGAGTTGCAATTGTTTTTTTAACAAGAGGGCTTCGGCAACTAAAAACTCTTCGTCATTTAAGTTCGTAAAGTCATCCCCAATATCTTCATTAAAAATGAGGATGGTTTCACTGTTGAGTTTAAAATTTGCTGGAAGCGCTGCCGACATGATTTCACCTTCAGAACAGAGATAATAACGACTCATCCAATCCCACAACTGCAGCTGTTGATAATACAACAATGGGGTTTCGTCTAGAACATTAAGGATTGGTTTGGTTGGATATGGAGGGGCGATGTTTGTACATTTTTTTATGATGCCTGCATATTTTTTATTTTTTCCGAAAACAACTTCTGCTCTGCAGCCAGGTTTTGCCTGTTCTAGAAGGGTATGTGGAATGGCATAGGTGTAAACGGTTGGCAATGCCATGGGCAAAATAATTTCGGCCCATTGGGTATACGTTTCGGGAGCAAATAATGACAAATCAGTTGAACGCATTCGTAAAGTTATTCTTTTATCCACGCTGCTTTATATCTGATCAGAGCCGACTCCATAGATTTATAAACTTTTTCTTTCAATAGCGGCAAGTCTTCTGGTTGATAGCCTTCAACAGCAATTTCTTCTAAATAAACGACCCTAGATTTTCCGGGGGTGAGTGAAAATAAGGAGCCATAATGTAGCCTATCGTAAGTATCTAAAAACAACAATGGTTTGATGGGTGTTTGTGTTTCAATGGCAATGCGAAATGCACCATCATAGAAGTGCGTTAATGGCTTTGTAGAATAATTGAATGTGCCTTCGGGGGCCAGGATAATAGAAATATTGTTTTGGATGGCAGTTTTCAAATCGGCTACGCTTCTTGCTCTATCAGCGGCATCGGTTCTTTTTACCATGATCACTGCACTTCTATAAATAAAGCCAAGAATAGGAACATTTCCGATTTCAGCTTTACCCAATCCACGATAATGTTGTTTTCTAACGGCTTTCAAAATAATCAATGCATCTAGATAAGAAATATGATTGAATACAAAAATGGATGGTTTTGTTAGGTCGTGAGGGGTTTCAAATATATTGGTGTGATGCATTCCACATAAAAACATAGCTATGTCAATGGCGATTTGGGCCATTTTATAAATGTAATTTCCACGGGTATCTGGCGAAAAAAAATAGGTGAGCAACACCAATGGCAGCATAAAAATCATGAGTACCAGAAAAATGGTGATGGCGTAGAGGTTGTAAATAACTTGAATAGTTTTGGATATAATGCGCATAGGGC
>CAIQHJ010000196.1 GCA_903871575.1 uncultured Bacteroidota bacterium | reverse complement strand
TTTGCTGATATTTTATTTTTCGTTGTTTAAATTTATATTCCTCATCATTGGTTCTCCCGTATTTGCTTATTTAAGTGAAAAAACACAAAGCATCATCGATGGAAAAACATTTCCTTTCAGCATCAAACAATTGGGTATCGATGTGATAAGGGGAATAAGATTGGCACTGCGAAACATGGCTTGGCAAACCGTTTATATGATTGCACTTTTCATCATCGCGCTTGTGCCAATTGTGGGCTGGGTCACCCCATTATTTTTATTGTTTATCGATTGCTACTACACCGGTTTCTCTATGTTGGATTATTACAACGAACGCAATCAAATTAATGCAGCCAAGAGTATCGACATCATCAACCATCATAGAGGATTGGCTATTGGAAATGGCATGATATTTTACATGCTGCACGCCATCCCATTCATTGGTTGGGTATTTGCCCCCAGCTATGCGGTTATTGCTGCAACCTTGAGCATGCACAAGGCTAAAGAAACCAATCTTATTCAATAACATGAGCACCATCTACCTCATCCCTTCCTTTTTAGCAGAAGATGCCAAGGAAACCATTCCTACTTATATTTTGGATGCAGTGAAAGCTTGTCAGGTTGTTTTTGCTGAAAACGAAAGAACTGCCAGGAGATTTCTAAAATCAATGGATGCCTCGATAGTCATAGATGATTTTGAATGGCATACGATACATAAAACAGAACAAGATCAAGTAGCCAATTTTAAATCCATCATACAAAAAGGAAAAAGCATAGCCATTATTAGCGAAGCCGGTTGCCCTGGTGTTGCCGATCCTGGTCAGCAACTCATTGCCATTGCACAAGAAATGGGTTGCACCATCAAACCGCTCGTTGGTCCCAATTCCATTTTACTAGCCTTGATGGCCAGTGGTTTAAATGGACAACAGTTTGAATTTGTAGGATATTTACCCATCGACAATTTGGAAAGAATTCGAAAACTTAAAGAATTGGAAGCAGCATCATCCAAAAGCAACAGTACAAAAATATTTATCGAAACGCCTTATAGAAACCACCAATTGCTAGAGAGCATTGTACAACAGTGTCACCCAAATACAAAATTGTGTATCGGAATTGACATTACAGGAAAAGCTGAAAAGATCATCACACAAAAGATCAGCAATTGGAAAAAGGCAACCCTGTCATTTCATAAAATTCCTGCCATCTTTTTAATGTATGCTGGCAACTAACTACAAGCCATACTCGCTAACAAGGTATGCAATGGCAGCCATAGAAAATGCGCCCAATTCCAACTCTCTTTTGCTCACCGATTCGAAGGTATCGGTAGCTGCATGGTGTACATCAAAATAGCGCTGGCTATCTGTGCGTAGGCCAGCCAATTCTGCCCCAACTTCTGATAATGATTCAATATCAGATCCGCTGTTCTTGATGTGTAAATCGTCTATGCCATATGTTTGAAAGATGTTTTTCCAAGACATCAATTTTTCAAAAGCAGCAGGCTTCATCATATTGCTAAAGCCCCTGGGCGTAAAACCACCTGCATCAGATTCAATGGCAAAGACATGCTTTTCTTTTTTTGTTTTGGCTTCTGCCAAATAAGCATCTCCTCCTCTACCGCCATTTTCTTCATTCATGAACAATACAATTCTGATGGTTCTTTTGGGTTGATAACGCAACGCTTTAAACGTCCTCAATACTTCTATAGATTGCACAACTCCTGCCCCATCATCATGTGCTCCTTCTGCCAAATCCCAGCTATCCAAATGACCACCGATGGTAATGATTTCTGCTGGCTGGATACTGCCTTTTATTTCACCAATAACATTAAAGGATGGTTCATCAGGAAGCATGGAACAACTTGTTTTAAACCAAACTGAGGAAACATTTCCCTGCTGCAACTGGCTGCTTAAATAATTGGCATCATTTGTACTAATGGCTATTGCTGGAATTTTTGGAAAAGAATCATTGTATCCAGTTGATCCAGTATGCGGATAATCGTCGGGGTTACTGGCCAATGAGCGCACCACAGCTCCGATGGCACCATATTTTGCAGCTTGTGACGGACCATTCCATCGAGCAATACCGGACTCTCCATACGCATCAAACGTTTCCAAATGCGTAGGGTTCATCGGAATATTAAAAAACACAATTTTACCTTTGATCTTAGAAGCACCCAATTGATCCAACGCCTCAAACGATTTCACCTCCACCACACTTGCATCAATCCCTTTAGCTGGGGTTCCAATGGCATTACCCAATGCACACAAATGCAATGGCACTGATTTGCCAGACTTCAATTGCAATGTTCCTTTTTCCTTTTCACCTCTCACCCAATGTGGAACCATACATGGCTGTAAATAAACCGTATCCGCTCCGGCTTGTTTTAACATCCTAACAGTAGTTTCAACCGCCTTTTGCGCATTGGCAGAACCGCTGAGTCTTGGGCCAATTTCTTTGCAGATATATCGTAAATTATCGTACGAAGTAGAATGGGTCATCAGCTCATTAAAAATATTTCGAACAAAAAGAGAATCCGATTGTTGGGCATGCACATATATTGCACCAAAGCAACAGTAAATGAAGGTTATACATTTTTTCATATCGTATACATTATCCAACAAACTTAAACTAAAAAGCATAGTTTTTATTTAATGAAGCAATATTGTTTAAAAAGGTAAATTGCATTGTTATGGAATCAAAAAAGTTAATGAACATTGCCATCGTATGCTACCCAACATTTGGTGGAAGTGGTGTATTGGCAACCGAATTGGGAAAAGTGTTGGCCGATAATGGGCACAATATTCATTTCATTACCTATCAACAGCCGGTAAGATTGAGCGGTTTTCATGCCAATGTATTTTATCATGAAGTAAGGGTACCAACTTATCCGTTGTTTGATTTCCCTCCTTACGAAACTGCTTTGGCCAGCATGATGGTAGATGTGGTAAACAATCACGATATTGATTTGCTGCACGTGCATTATGCCATTCCTCATGCGTCTGCCGCTTACATGGCGAAGCAGATTTTAGCAAAACAAGGAAAGCATCTTCCTGTTATTACCACTTTGCATGGAACAGATATTACACTGGTTGGAAAAGATAAAACATATAGTCCGGTAGTTACTTTTTCTATGGAAGAAAGTGATGTTTTGACAGCTGTTTCGGAAAATTTAAAAGAAGAAACGTACAAAAATTTTGCCATCCAAAAGCCCATTGAGGTGATACATAATTTTGTTGATATTGCTCGATTCAATAAAAAACCAGTTGCTGCATTTAAAACCCTCTTGGCACCCAATGGAGAGAAAATAATTGTACACGCATCTAATTTCAGGAAACTAAAAAGAGTTAAAGATGTTGTAGATATATTTTTATTGATTAACCAAGAAATTCCATCAAAATTGTTGTTGATTGGCGACGGCCCAGAGCGGGTGGAATTGGAAACGTTTACGCGTACCTGTGGGTTCAACAATGAAATAAAATTTTTGGGCAAACAAGAGCAAATTGAAGACATTCTACCCATAGCCGATTTATTTTTATTGCCAAGTGAATACGAAAGTTTTGGGTTGGCAGCACTCGAAGCAATGGCTGCCGAAGTTCCAGTGATATCTACCAATGCGGGCGGTTTACCCGAAATTAATGTGCATGGTGTTACTGGGTTTATGAGCAATATTGGCGATGTTGCA
>CAIQHJ010000195.1 GCA_903871575.1 uncultured Bacteroidota bacterium | reverse complement strand
TTTGGTGACGGCGAATCATCCACGTTGAATAATCCAACGCACAATTTTGCTACGGTAGGCACATATCAAGTGGGTTTGATGATGACG
Organism: uncultured Bacteroidota bacterium; assembly: GCA_903871575.1. Lineage (GTDB taxonomy): Bacteria > Bacteroidota > Bacteroidia > Chitinophagales > Chitinophagaceae > Ferruginibacter. Next base: position 15,631 of record CAIQHJ010000195.1, on the reverse strand, counting down.
AATAGTTTTGGATGCGAGAGCGATACTACATTCAAACCATTTACGGTATATCCATACCCAATCGTAGATGCAGGTCCGGATTTATTGATTTTAGAAGGACAAAGTGCACCATTACAATCCAGCGCCACCGGAAATGACTTGCTTTACAATTGGACCAGCAGCACTTATTTGAATAATGCAAGTGTCCTACAGCCGATATGTGCACCCATAGATGACATTACGTATACATTTACAGTTACAGCAAGGGGTGGTTGTCCGGCAGTTGATCAAGTAAACATTAAGGTTTTAAAAAATCCATTGATTCCTAATACGTTTTCACCAAACAATGATGGTATCAATGAAACTTGGAAAATTGAATACTTAAAAAATTATCCTTTTGCAAAAGTTCAAGTATTTACAAGAACGGGACAATTGGTGTTTGAGTCGAAACAAGGCTATAAAAATCCATGGGATGGCAGATATCAAGGAAAGCCATTGCCTGTAGATACTTATTATTACATCATCGAACCAGAAAGTGGAAGAGCTCCGGTAACCGGATATGTAACCATTATCAAATAAGCTTGATGCATGGGTGAATGAATCGCATGATGAAACGAAACTATGTTATGAAATTTTTTTATTGTTTAATTATATTATTGGCTGTTCATTTTTCTTGCATTTCTCAAGCCAAGCCATCATACACGCAATATGTATTAAACAACTATATTTTAAATCCTGCAATAGCCGGCATTGAAAATTATGTTGATCTTAAAATGAGCTACAGAAACCAATGGACAGGGATTGCTGGGTCGCCAGTAACAAGCTATATCTCACTTCACGGTTCTGTTGGAAAGCAGGATGACAGAACAAGCCCAACTTCTTTTGAAATGAAGGGCGTTAATCCCAGAGGCAAGGAATATTGGTCGCAGTATACCGCACCGGCAGCGCACCATGGATTGGGAATGACGATGATGAATGATAGGGCAGGGTACATCAACAGGTGGTCGCTTTACGGCTCGTACGCTTTTCATAAACCCATTGGCGTTCGAACAACATTATCTGCAGGTATTAGTGCAGGATTGTCGAGCGTTAATTTAGATCGATCAAAAATTTATTTTGGTAATTTGGATCCCAACGACCCCGCAATTGGTTATGCCAACAATGAATTGAATAAGATAAAACCAGAAATAGGCGCGGGACTTTGGTTGTATTCATCTACATATTTTATTGGAGCTTCAGTATTGAATATTATTCCAGGAAAAAGTGGCTTTGTAAAGAATCCGATTTATGGCGACTACTTTACACCCAATTATTTCGTAACAGCAGGGTACAGATTTAGTTTAGATGATAATTTTAATTTGCTGCCATCCTTTATGTACCAATTTTGGCGCCCACAATTATCGGGATTGCATGTAAATGCCAAGTTACAATACAGAGATGTGTTATGGGCAGGTGCAGCGTATCGATTTTCAAATTTGATTTCGGGTTATTCCGCTTTATTTGGAATGAACATTTCCAATACAATCAACGCTTCTTATTCTTACGAACTATCAACTACAAGTAGATTAAAAAATTATACAGGCAACACCCACGAAATTATGGTTGGATTTATTTTTGGGAATAAATATGGAGATTCTTGTCCTAAGAATGTTTGGTAGTCAATATTATCTAATTAACACCACGGTTCCTTTCTTTATGGTTGATAAATTTAAATCACACACGGCCTCAATGATGTAAATATAAGTTCCTGTCATTTGCCCTGCGCCATTGAGCTTGCCATCCCATCCAAAAGATTTGTCGTTAGGAGAGAAGTTCGATTGTTCGTAAACCGGTTGTCCATTTCTGTTGAAAATGGTAAATCTTTTGATGTGCTTAATACCTTGAGCCATTGGATAGAAAATATCATTTTTCTGATCATTGTTGGGTGTAAATGCAGTAGGCATGGTGAAATAAGCATTGTTGCATTCGGTCGATAATACAATTTGATCGGTACTGCTGCAGCCACTGTCAGATACAACCCTTACCGACATGTTTTCGAGTTTGGTAACGGTAATTTGTGGATTGGGGCAAATATTACAGTTCAGTGTAGCGGTGGATGACCAAAAAAATTGACGAATGTTATTACTGAATTCCGGCGAGGCGGTATATAAAGTATTGTAAGGAACAATTTTATTTTCACCGAGCTCTATTACTGGTTTTGGATTAACCCTTACTGTAAATTCTGTGGTATTTGTAAAGCAATTGGCAGAATCGGTTAATACGGCTTGGTAAGTTGTAGTTTGATTGGGATGAACGACAGGATTAGGAATTTGATTGCCATTTAATTGGGATACCGGTGACCATATAATTTTTTTGTTGGAAGGATTTGCTTGTAGTGTTATTGCGTCACCATCACAAATCGATTCCTTCGCTGCAGAAATACTTGCTAAAAAAGGCTCGTGCACGTTTACGAAGATGCTGTCAGTTGTTACACAATTGAATGCATTGCTAACAGTTGCTCGGTATATTGTAGAATGAGGAGGTTGAATCAAATTGGTATCGCAATTATTACAAAAGGCATTTCCCAATGGTAAATTGCTTTGCCAAATGATGCGGTCGCTGGTGTAAGCAATCATCGTATCTCGCTCGCCTTGACACAATTGTGGCGTCCTTGGAATAATCCAGATAAACGGCATTGGTCGTATGTTTACCATTTTTACCAAACTGTCTTTACAGCCATGTATGTCGATGGCAGATAAACGGATAGGGAAACTGCCAGATTCTGTGAAGGTATAGGGCGCAGGTTGCGTGCTATTGATTGTTGATTGTTGTGGTCCGTAATTCCATTGATACTGCAAAATGCTATCACTAGGTGAAAATGGATTGGAGTGATTGAGTAATTGGACAGGAGTCGAAATACACACATCATTATCTTCAATTTGAAAATCCAATTTTGGCCCACGCACCAAAATAGGATGATTGAGTATTATGGTGTCTAAGCAATAAGACGGCCCATTGTCAATTATTACGGAATTGAATGTAAAATTTCCCAGTGTATCAGCACGAATAATCATGGCAGAATCCGAAACAGGACCAATAGTCTGTTGCATGACATTCCACTGGTAGTTTGCGTTTGGATTGGGGTAGTCGCCAAATATCTTGAATTTGGTTAGTGTGTTAATACAAATGGTATTGGAAGGGTTAATCAGCAAAGGCTTGGCAGTGTAAACGCTAATGGATGTGGTGTCTGCGCAGCCCGATATAGAATCTTTGGCTATTAATTTTACCAGAAAAGAGCCTGAGGTTGGAAAAGTATGGATGTTGTTCGTTGCGGTACTTCTGGCAGACGAATGTCCAAAATCCCAATTATATGAAAGGTTAGATCCAACACTTGCATTGTTGAATTCAAAGGTGTTTTTGTTGGAGCAAGTATTTTGAAATGAAAATCTGGAAACAGCACCAATCGTTTGTATTACTATGTTTCTTGCCTGACCGGCGCAACCATTGTATTTTGGAATAATGTTGATGGTTTTGTAGCCAAGCGATGAAAATTTATGTTCAATAGAAGTGTCTAATGTGCTGATAATATTCCCATTGCCAAAATTCCATAAGTAACTATTGGCATTGGTTGCCGTTGCCACAAACTTAGCTTTTTCGGATGCACAAAACCTTGTTTGTGTTGGATAGGCATGGAGATTTGTTGGTGGGATACCATATTTTACGGTATCAAATGTAAATGTTGTTGCACAGCCATCATTGGTAGAAACTGTCACTTGTGGAATGAAAATACCTGGTTGATTGAATGTGTGGCCAATAGTTGCGTTTTGGTTGTTGAGGATTTGCCCATCTCCAAAATTCCACTCGTAATTGCGTATGCTGCTCGAAGAAGGAAGTGTTATGTTTGTCCTAAAAACATTGTTAATTGGAACGCAACCCGCTGAAATGGTATGAGAGCCAGTGATTTGAGGTTGCTTAATTTTAATCAATTTGGTGTCAGAACGCTTACAACCATTGCTGTTGGTGATGGTTACTTTTGCAACATATTCCCCATAATTTGAATAAGCATGTGTGTTGGAAGGCGCGTTGCTCGTTTGAATTGGGGTATTGTCGCCAAAATCCCATTCATACATTGCGGATGCTTGTGTTGTATTTGCATTGAACTGCACCGAGGTTGGGTTACAGTATTCGTATTTATTAGAAGTTAAGCTAACCGGGGTAGTTGGTTTAATTACAATGTTTCGTTTTATTTCAGCCGTTGTGTTTTCATACACAGCAATTAATCGGACTTCGAAAGTTCCAGATGTATTAAATGAAACTTGAGGATTGGGTAAATTGCTTTTTACTCCGTTACCAAAATCCCACAAATAACCTTTCGGATTGCCCGGACATTGTTGGTTGAATTTAATATTGGTAGGATTGCAGAACTGCGCATTTACTGCATTGTAATTGAAATTTGCAGTTTGCGCAAACAGCGAAGTGTATGCGCACAGTGCTACTAATATGGTTATTTTCTTTATGATAAAATTTCAGTTTAGTAGTTTTGATGGGGGCGGGACTGTCTGTAAAAATATGGATAAAATGTGGATAAGTCAAATAATATGCCAAGATTCACTTTTTGGGAAATTAAAAAAGCCATTCATTTCGAATGGCTTTTTTAAGATATGTAAGTTGTTGTGAATACTATATTTTATCTGCTTTGATTTTCAATACAATAGTAGCGGTATGTTGTTTTTCAGTTGTTGAAATCGGTGCTTGAGTTGTTGATTTTTTACAATCTTTTTTATCACATTCACCTGGGCAGCATTTCATTGTGGCTAAAGTTGGAGCAATAACCAATGAAACGATACTCATCAACTTAATCAAAATATTCATAGATGGTCCAGATGTATCTTTGAAAGGATCACCTACGGTATCTCCGGTTACAGAAGCTTTATGTGGTTCTGACTTTTTGTAATACATTTCACCGTTGATTTCAACGCCTTTCTCAAATGATTTTTTTGCATTATCCCAAGCGCCACCTGCGTTGTTTTGGAACATACCCATCAACACGCCACTTACGGTTGCACCTGCTAGGAAACCACCCAACGCTTCGGCACCTAAACCAGGCATGAACCCGATGATTAAAGGAGAAACGATGGCAATTGCACCAGGCAACATCATTTTTTTGATAGAAGCTTGTGTTGAAATGGCTACACATTTATCGTATTCTGGTTTGCCTGTTCCTTCCATAATACCTGGAATGGTTTTGAATTGGCGACGAACTTCTTCTACCATTGCCATGGCCGCCTGACCGACAGCTGTGATACAAAGAGAAGAGAATATGAAAGGTATCATCGCTCCAACAAATAAACAAGCCAAAACATTGGCTTTATAAATATCTATTCCAGAAATGCCGGCAACACCTACGAAAGCTGCAAACAAAGCCAAGGCAGTTAAAGCCGCTGAAGCAATGGCAAAGCCTTTACCAGATGCAGCGGTAGTATTTCCTACAGCATCCAAAACGTCTGTTTTTTCACGAACATCTGCAGGCAATTCACTCATTTCAGCTATTCCACCTGCGTTATCTGCAATTGGTCCAAAAGCATCAATTGCCAATTGCATAGCCGTTGTGGCCATCATACCTGCAGCTGCAATAGCAACACCATATAAACCCGCACATTCATAAGAGCCCCAGATACCACCGGCTAAAACCAAGATAGGTAAAAATGTAGATTCCATCCCGATGGCCAAACCTCCAATTACATTGGTTGCATGTCCGGTTGAAGATTGCTTAATAATAGAAAGAACAGGTCTTTTTCCCATTGCTGTATAATATTCGGTGATGATGCTCATCAAAGCACCAACAGCCAAACCCACCGCAATGGCTCCCATCACACCCCATTTGGTAAACATAAATCCTCTTAATTCCATGTTTTCGGGTAACAACCAGTTTACCAAGAATCCTGCAGCAATTGCAGTTAATACCATAGAGCCCCAGTTGCCCATATTCAACGCATTTTGTACCGTAGCGGTATTGATTCCAGCAGTTTCACTGATGCGTACAAATAATGTTCCTACGATAGAAAACAAAATTCCAACACCAGCAATCAACATGGGTAAAATAATAGGGGAGAATCCATTTAAAGCATCTGAACCTCCAATAATGGTTGTTTGTTGTCCCAATACAATGGTTGCTAAAACCGTAGCCACATAAGAGCCAAACAAATCAGCACCCATACCTGCCACATCGCCTACGTTGTCACCAACGTTATCTGCAATGGTAGCCGGATTTCTTGGATCATCTTCTGGAATTCCAGCTTCTACTTTTCCTACCAAATCTGCGCCAACATCGGCGGCTTTTGTGTAAATACCACCACCAACTCTTGCAAACAGGGCAATAGACTCGGCGCCTAATGAAAATCCAGTTAATATTTCTATGGTTTTCACCATTTCTTCAGAATTCATTGCCGCACCTGGTGCAAAAAAATGTTTTAAAACGATGTACAATCCGCCCAAGCCCAACACTGCCAATCCCGCAACACCAACGCCCATAACAGCACCACCAGTAAATGATACATTTAGCGCTTTACTCAAACTTGTTCTTGCAGCCTCAGCTGTTCTAACATTCGCTTTGGTAGCTGCTTTCATGCCAATATATCCCGCAGTTGCGCTCAATACCGCACCCAAAATAAATGCAACCGCAATGCTCCAATGTGAATTGGGATTGGATTGTGCCATCACAGCCAACAAAACTGCAACTATCACCACAAAATAGCCCAATACTTTCCACTCTGCTTTTAAAAATGCCATGGCACCTTCTGCTATATAATTGCTGATTTCTTTCATTCTTGGTGTACCCGCATCTTGTTTGGATACCCAATTGAACTTAATAAATGTATAAAGCAATCCAATAATACCCATCGCAGGAACTGCGTAAATCAATTTTTCCATAATCTTGGTTGTTAGTCTTTATTTTAGGAGGGCAAAAATAGGAAAATTTGCACGATTTTTACAATTCAAACGCATTTTAATTCCTTTATCGCTTTGTTATTCAACCGATGTTGAACTTATGGCTTTACATCGTAATAAATTCTAACCACATTGTTTTCCCGAAGATTGGTTTCAATATTGAATGATTTCCTTTTACGACCATCTATAATTTCTAAAATAGAGGTATTGGGAACAATGCTTCCTTCATTGTCGGCAACAAACGTAATTACATTGGGACCAGGAGATAAAGTAACAGAGAGTTGTTGTGGTTGCTTTTTAACTGGAAATCCTTGTACAATCCATTTTCCATTGATACTCAAAGAAATGCTGTCCCCATCTTCGATGGCATCATCCCAAATGGCAAAATCCAAATGCTGTGCAGTAGAAACAATATTGCCTATTACTTTGTCTGTCCTATTGAGCAGTTGGCCAATGCCATTTGATGCAGTATTATTTTGGAAGTCCATATTTATTCCTTTGTCCTTTAGATATTCACTGCTCATCTCTTGAAAACGGGTATTTTCCTCTTCATTGAATCGATGATAAATTTTTACTGCTATGAATGTTGCGCCTATGTTTTCTGTTGTTTTAAAATCCAGCAAATAATTAAAATGGTCAAATATTAAATTAGCGGATGCTGTTGAAGCCGAATTTTTCCCAAAATCATCTGCATAAAAAACCAATATATTCAAACCTGTATCTAAAATAAAATCTTCATTGTCTCTTCTTTTTTTTGAATCAACCTGATCAACGATGTATTTGTTGTCCAGTTTCATAGACACCACGTCTATGTCATTGTTGTTGAGAAACGAAGCAGCACCCAAATTATTTTTTGAGAACAACGTGTCTACCAATCCCATGTATGCAGGCGTTTCTTTGGGTTGCAACAATTTTGTACTTAAGCTTGCTATCCATGGTTGATTGCTCATTTGTTTAAGCACCAGCGGTGATTTCTCCAAAAAATCTTGTAATGTTTTTGCCAACTGTTTATGATTGGGGGCTGCATTATTTTCTGTTACAATTTGTAATAACTTTTTTGTTTTCGAATCAATGGGTATTCTGTTTAATTCCAAAAAGGGAACGTTTTTGATGTCTCTGCCATAATCCAAACAACCATTGAATATCTTGGGCCAATTTCCTAAGCTAAAAGGCGTTTCTATTGTTGCATATTTCTGTGTGCTGATGGCCAATTGTCGCTGATTCTTTTTAGCGAGTAACAACTGATATGTTGCTTGAAAACTGTCTAAGCGGATGGTCAATTGTGCAGGGTATAAAATCTGTTTTTCTCCTGGTCCAATTTCTAGTGTAACATCTAATCCGGTTGAAGTGTTGGCTATATCTTGATGTGCAAACCATTTACCTTCAAAAATATGTTGTGCAAATATGTTGGAAGCGAAACAAATGTTTAGGAAAGTAATAATGATACATTTCATATGGTGGTAATTGAAAGGGATACTCAAATTTAAACCATTCAAACGAAAATAGATTATTCAAATATGGCAAGCTTGGTCTTTGGGCGTATGCTGTCTTGCCAGTTATATAGCTTTAGGAATTGTAACTCTTTAGGAATTTGCTTCATTGGGTACAACGTGCCTTTCACATCATTAATGACCTTTACTTTTTTGATTTCATTGTTTGTAAAAAAGATATCAATAACATCACCCTTTGTTCTGTTCATTCCAATATAAGCACTATCGTCATCCTGTGGGTAAAATATGCTTTCTGCAGGATTTCCTTTTGTTCGGATATAGTTCATTTTGCCATCTACAAAAAAGCCATTCATCGTTTTTCCGCTCATTTGGTTGAAGAAGTTTTCATTTGTTTTGTTGATGACGATGGCGTTGAAAAAAATATCTACTTTTTCTGGTTGCTGATTTTTGGTGTGCAGGTACATGGTGTCGCCTGACAACTGAGTGTTGCCGTTCCAACAAACGGGATGTTTAAACATTTTGAATATAGAATCTTCTGAAGAAAAATGAACACTGTCGCAAACTGCTTGAATAGAATCGTTGAAAATCTTTACATGATGGAATCCCAGAAAATAGCGCACACTATCTTCAGCATTTTTCGTGTGCTTTTTTACGGAACGTTGACCAATGCTGTCTTTTTGATGCATCCTTTTTAATTCGATGCTATCTTTTAGTCGTTTACCCGAAAACAGCGTATCCGCAGAAATGTAGGTGCTGTCATTGTCTTTATAAAATATCATTACCGGCTTACGGGTAGCCAAAAAACTACCGTTTTTCTTGTCAATTAAAATTTGATTTCCCAGCACCATCACCTTATTGGCGCTGTCTACAAATTTCCCATTGTCTTCTATTTGTATGATATTGGTTTTATTGTCTATGGCTACTTTGTTGCCACTTATAAATCTTGAACTATCTCTAAAAATCGTCTTGTCTAAAAAAACAGCTTCACCAGTTTCTAGATTGTAGGTTCCAGATTTGGTGTCGATGATGCCATTTTGAGATACAATGTGTGTGGGGGAAATGAAATAAGCGTTTTTAAAAGCAGTATTGTATCTTAAACTATCGGCCACCATGTTGTTGTTGGGATCTGTGAGATGAACGGCGTTCCTAAAAAAAACATCTTTTGTATCGGAGTAATACACTGCGTCTTTGCTGGTAAGGATTGTTTTACCATTCACTACTTTTCCGCCATTTTTGTATGTGGCAACACCCGTTTTTAAATCATACACCAAGTCTTGTGTAAATAATGAAGCTTTTCCGTCTGTGAGTTGAACATCATTTTGCAAATAAGCAATTTGTTCATTGCCCATGTATCGCAAGTATTTCGCATAGGTGTTTACGGTATCGGCATCATTGATGTGTACATGTCCAAATACTTCTGCAATTCCCAATGCTTTGTCCAACACAATGCTGTCACCTTCTAAAATGGTATTTCCTTGTCTAACTTTTGCTTTTCCTGCCAATGTTTCCAACACCGTAGAGTTGTTGATGGTAATTTGTCGCAAACTATTGGCGCTGATGATTTCTATTTTTCTCAGCGTATCGATAGGATTGGATGAAACAGATAGGTTTTGTGCTGACAGTGAGTTGCAGAACAACAAAATGAAAGTAAATAAAATGAAATGTAATAGGAACTTCAATTTGTGGTAATTATGGATTTGTTTTCGACGGAATGCTATCCTCCAAAGGCGCCATTAGTGGACCCGTTTTATCTTTCTTGCCAAATACAGAAACGGATACATATCTTTTGGGATGCAATCTAACATCATCCAATAAAATATTCAACTTATTGCTGGTGGCGGTGAGGTTGTTGTATAGCGCATTGTCATTAATAAATAAGCCCGCAGAACCTTCTTTGCTATTCAATTTTGATAGCGTCGTTTTAAGTGTTTGGATGGATGCATCTAATGCGCCAATGGTTTTTTGCAAATCAATTTGAGCGAGGTTGTTGCTGGTTTTGTCGAGATTAGTCAACACATTGTTGATTTTGTCATTGTTGTCAGCCAATGATTGGGTAAATGTTTGAACATTTTTGAGTGAGCTCGACAATGAGCCATCTTTATCATTGATAATTCTTTCTAATGCAGCGGTAGAGTTGAGCACAGACTCGGTAATTTTATTGAGGTTAACGATGGCGTCGCTGATGTTGTTTTTATTGTTTGCATCAATCACATTGGATACCCTAATAATTAATGAGTCTAGTGAGTTGATGGCGCCTTTTACAGCAAGGATAACAGGATCTACTTTATTGATGACACTTTCGAGATATGCACCGCTGGGAATGGTAGCAATGGTGTCGTTGTTTTTTAAATAAGTATTGGCATCTCCCAAATTGATTTCAACTTTCGTTAATGTTAATGGATTGGGATTGATGATGGCTGTAGAATTGCTTGGAATACGAATGTCTTTATTGATGGAAAAAACGACAATCAATTCTTTCATGTCTTTATCGTTGGTGATTTCGCTAACGATGCCCACTTGCATGCCTTTGATTAAAACCGGATTGGATGCGGTAAGTCCTTGGATATTTTGATACTTCGCATAAAGGGTTAGTTTTTTTGAAAAAAGCTGGTGTCCTTTGAGAAAGTTAAATCCAAAAATGAACACAGCAATGACTAAGATTCCGAGTGCTCCAATTTTTGTTTCGTTAGATATTTTCACCTTGTTGTTTGATTATTTAGAGGATGATGTATTGCCATTGCCATGTTGACCTTCCATTTGATTTTTATATCTAATGATGGCAGCAGCAATGGTTTCGGCTAATTCTTGTTGTCCTTTGGGATCATTGAGGTAGGCTTCGTCTTCTGGGTTGTTGATGAATCCTGTTTCTATGAGTACGGCTGGCATATTGGTTGCTTGAAGTACCCAAATTCCTTTTTGGCGCTGACTCACACCTAAGGCTGGGCGACTTGTTTTTTCTACTTCTTCATTGATTATGGTTGCCAGTCTATCGCTTTTTTCTTGGTATCTTTTGGCATAAACCTGCGCAATGGCTCGGCCTTCTGGGGTGCTGAAATCAATACCTGTTTGGGTAGAATCTGAGCCGGCTTCTAGTTCAAAATCTGCTTCGTCATTGCCTTCGTCTTTCATAATGGCTTTGAGCTTATCACTGGTTTTGTGTGCGGCGAATATCCAAACACTTGTTCCACTTCTTGAAAGTGGCATTTTATAATATTCATAAGTAGGTTCAACTGTTTGATAAGGAGTTGAAACTTTCTTTTTCTTTTTCCCCTTACCTACATAAGTTATTTTATATCTAGTTACGGTGTGAGAGCCAGTTTGTCTTTTGCCAGTTTTTAATGGTCCTGAATCAGCATGTATGCAAATAAATAAATCGCCATTGTTTTGATTGGCAATTTTTGCTTTTTCAGTAGGAGATTGGTAAATATCAGACGTTCGAGTTGGAATAGTATTTACATCAGGTAGCTTTTTCTTCAATTCTTCAACTAGTTTCAATGAAATAGCCAGAGTTACATCTTTTTCATTAGAACGTAAAGAATTCTCATATTGCCCCACAGCTCCGTAATCTGTTCCTCCATGACCAGCATCTACAATTATTGTTTTTAATTTTTTAGGTGTTTGTGCAAATACGGCAGATGTGAAAACAAATAAAATACTTGCAGAAAAGCATAAAAAATATTTCAATTTCATCATAGTTATTATAGGTTTGTACTTTATGTTTTATGTGTTGTAAAAATTATTCACAATCACATTATATTAATATGGTTATTTTTGCCCCTCACATTTTATGACGCAACTTAACAAAGGTAAGGCAAAATATTTTTCACATGCAGTCATGGCATTATTAATTGTCGTGTCTATTTTTTATGTCAACTTTTCTTATTCGATTGCCATCAACTATAAAAAAACAGCAATTACTAGTAAAAAAAACTCGAGGCAAGTTGTATTAAATCTTGAAAATAAAAAAGTTAAAAAATCTTTGATCATTGAAACTGGATTTCTCGATACTACGATTGTGCCCAAAATTGATACCATTAATTTTAGTCGTTCCAAAGATTCGTTAAATGCGCCAGTGTTTTATCAGGCAGAAGACTCAATGGTGTTTGATATTCCCGCCAAACGCTTGTATTTATATGGAAAAGAGGCCAGCATTAAATATGAAGATAATGAGTTGATGGCACCATTCATATCATTTGATCAAGCCACACAAACAGTTGGTGCTTATCTAATAAAAGATAGCACCGGAAAAGTAATTACTTACCCAACATTCAACCAATCTGATTTTAAAACGATTAGTGATACCATTCAGTTTAATATGAAAACGGGTAAAGGGTTGACCAAGGGAACGTACACGCAACAAGGGGAAATGTTTGTGTATGGGGAGAGAATTAAGAAGATAAATGAACGTGAATTTTTTGCCAAGAATGGTCGATTTACAACGTGTAATTTAGATACACCACATTTTGCTTTTGTAAGTAATAAAATTAAATTCATCAATAAAAAAATGGCTTTTACAGGCCCGGTTCATCCCGAAATTGAAGGCGTTCCAATTCCTGTTGTGCTTCCATTTGGATTGTATCCCCTAACTCAAGGACGTCATTCTGGTTTTATTTCTCCCAATTTCACCGCTAATGATCAACTTGGTTTGGCCATGGAAGGCGTTGGGTACTATAAAATTTTAAGTGATAATTGGGATGTTGTTGCTAGGGGTACATTATATTCTTATGGCGGTTGGACATTTGGTGTTAGTCCACGTTACTTCAAAAAATATCGTTACCAAGGAAATTTTTCGATTAATATGATGAGCTTGAAAAATGGGTTTAAAGGCGATCCTGATTTTTCAAAAAACAATACGTTTAAAATCAATTGGAGTCATACCGCTGATATGAAAGCCCGTCCTGGCGTTACGTTTAACGCTTTTGTAAATGCAGGAAGTTCTAAATTTAATAGGCAGGTACCCAATAGTCCTACAACCAATTTCAATAATACACTTAACTCTTCAATATCATATTCAAAAGTTTGGAAAGACAAACCTTTTAATTTTCAAGTAAGTGCAAACCACGATCAAAATACCAATTTGAATCTAATAAACTTTAGGTTTCCAGATGCCAATTTTAGTGTGAATACTTTGTATCCGTTTAGAAAGAAAGAAGCCGTTGGTGATGCTAAATGGTATGAAAATATTGGTATTGCATTAAACACCGTTTTTAAAAGCACTTCGTTTTTTTATGATACGGCTTCTGCAGCATCCAAACAATTGAGTAATAATTTTAGATGGGGTGCTAGTCATGATATTCCCATTTCTCTATCATTGCCAGCACTTGGTCCTTTGCAAATTTCTCCAAGGGTTAGTTATCAAGAAAAATGGTATCAGGAAAAATTTGCTTTATCATGGAACCCTGCGAATAAAAAAATTGATACATCCATTCAGCGTGGATTCTATACCGCAAGAGAAATGAGTTACGGCGTTGGCGTATCTTCTCGAATTTTTGGCATGATTGGCTTTAATAAAAACAGTAAAGTGCAGGCCATCCGTCATGAAATCAGGCCATCAATTGGGTTGAATTATAAACCCGATATGAATGCCCGAAATTTTTATACCATTCAAACAGATACTACAGGTAGAACGGCACAATTCAATTATTTTGAAAGAAGTATTTTAGGCTCATTTTCATCTGGAAGATTTGGTGGCATGAATTTCGGAATTGATAATGTCCTTCAAATGAAGTATAAAAATGGAAAGGATACCGCTCAAGAGGCTCAAAAAGTTTCATTGATTGATGGGTTAAGTATCAATGGTGCATATAATTTTTTAAAGGACTCTTTTCAGTTGGAGTTTTTACAAGTAGCTGCTCGAACAAATTTACTCAATAAATTAAGCATCACTGCCAGCGCCATTTTTGATCCATACATTACCAATGGAAGTGGAATCAGAACGAAAAAATTAATCTGGACAAAAACGCCAATTTCTTTGGGAAGATTGGTTTCTGGACAAGTTTCATTGGATAGTAAATTTAATGGCGGAGATAAACAAACAACAAACAATAAACAACAAACGACAAACAATAACCAACAAACCGGAATGCCCATGGATGAATACCAGCAAGAAGCCGCATACATTCAAAAAAATGCCAGCGAATTTGCAGATTTTTCTATTCCTTGGAGTGTTTCCTTTTCTTATTCATTGCGGTTTTATAGAAACTTATCGCCAACAAATCCAACAAAGTTTACCACTACCATTAATCAAGATTTCAATTGGAATGGAGATATGAACCTTACGCCTAAATGGAAAATAGGCATGTCGGGTTCGTATAATATTAGTTTAAAAGAATTGGGCGTACTTTCTATGAATTTATCCCGTGATTTACATTGTTGGCAAATGCAGGTATCCGTTTCACCAGTTGGGCGATATAAATTTTTCACCATTAACATTAGCCCTAAATCAAGCTTGTTGAGGGATATTAAGGTTAATAGAACGCGCTATTTTTATGATTTGTAATAGAGAATTATTTTTTCTCTAACAATACCTTTGTCATCAATTCATGCACATAAACATTCATTGTTTTTGCCGTAAAACCCTCTGGTGATATAGGTGGTAGAAAGGTCATGCTCAATTTTGTAGGTAAAAGGTAAAATACTTTATCAATTGGCATCGCTGTTTTTGTACCTGTAATGATACAAGGCATTATTTCTTTTTGCGTTTCCACAGATAGCTTAAATGCGCCATCAAAAAAAGCTTTTAAAACTTGATTGGTCCTGTTTCTTGTGCCTTCTGGATAAATACACATGTGCATTCCTTTACTTAAAACCTGCTTCATGTCTTCATAACTTTTAGTTCTACTTTTTTCATTCTTTCGATCTATCAAAATCGCGCCAATTTTATAAAAAAATCCAAACAATGGAACTTTTGAAAATGAAGCTTTGCCAATGGTTTTGTGCGCTCCGGGAACAAAAGGTGCGGAAAGCGGAATGTCTAATAAAGCATTGTGATTGAAAACAACGATGTAGTTTTTATTTTTTTCGAAATTAGTTTTTCCTGAAATGGTTAATCTACAACCGATCAAACAAAGCCAAATACGCATCCAAATATTTGAAATCAAATTGAAATATTTTTGTCCGCGAATTTTGTTTTTAAATAAATGATAAAACAAGCTTGGGATTAAAATAATCAGAAACGTAGTTACAAAAGTTACCAATCCCCATAGAGCCCAAAAACGCGCAAAAATATTTTTAAAAATGGTTTTCAAATCAAATAGTTTTATAGTATAGTTTAT
>CAIQHJ010000194.1 GCA_903871575.1 uncultured Bacteroidota bacterium | reverse complement strand
TACCCAAGGAAAATATTTTACCTAATGTTAAAGGATTGAAAGGTCCGTTGAGCTGTTTGACGAAAGCAAGATACGGCATCGCTTGGGGTGCAATCGGCGCAGCAATGGATTGTTATCACATTGCACTGGAATATAGCAAGGAAAGAATTCAATTTGGAAAGCCAATCGGCGGCTTCCAATTGCAACAAAAGAAATTGGCTGAAATGGTTACCGAAATTACCAAAGCTCAACTGTTAAACTGGCGCTTGGGTGTATTGATGAATGAAGGAAAAGTTACACCAGCTCAAGTAAGTATGGCAAAAAGAAATGCCTGCGAAATTGCCACCAACATTACGCGCGATGCTCGTCAGATGCTTGGCGGCATGGGTATTACAGGAGAATATCCAGTGATGCGTCACATGATGAATCTAGAAAGCGTAATCACTTACGAAGGAACACACGACATTCACTTGTTGATTACAGGAATGGATGTGACGGGCTTTAATGCCTTCAAGTAAAAATCGCTACGCGCGTTTGGCGTTTGGTCGCTCCGCTCGTTTGGTGTTTGTTGTTTTTCGTAAACAATAGCTTCATCGGTTTGAAACCTTTTGAACTTCTTGAACTTTTTAAACAAGTGTTATGGATATAAAAAACGTCAGCGTTATCGGCGCTGGAACAATGGGAAATGGTATTGCACACGTATTCGCACAAACAGGATTTAATGTAACATTGGTTGATGTGAATGCAACTCAATTGGAAAAAGCGATCGCTACGATTTCTAAAAATCTCGATAGACAAGTTTCGAAAGGAGTTTTAACTGAAGAACAAAAAGCAACTACGCTAAAAAATATCACTATCAATACTTCAATTGCTGAAGGTGTTGCAAATGCAAACTTGGTTGTAGAAGCTGCAACTGAAAATGTACATTTAAAACTCGATATTTTCAAACAGCTGGATGCCGCCGCTCCTGCGGATTGCATTTTGGCTTCCAACACCTCTTCTATTTCTATAACCAAAATTGCTGCAGCTACCAAGCGACCTGCTTTGGTAATCGGCATGCACTTCATGAATCCGGTTCCAGTAATGAAACTGGTGGAAATTATCAATGGTTATGCTACTTCAAAAGAAGTGAACACCACCATAACTGAATTGAGCAAACAATTGGGAAAAGTTCCTTGTACCGTAAATGATTATCCTGGTTTTATTGCCAATCGCATTTTGATGCCCATGATCAACGAAGCGATCTATAGTTTGTTTGAAGGTGTTGCTGGTGTAGAAGAAATTGACACAGTAATGAAACTCGGAATGGCCCATCCCATGGGACCATTACAACTCGCCGACTTCATCGGATTGGATGTTTGTTTGAGTATTTTAAAAGTATTGCATGACGGCTTTGGCAATCCTAAATATGCGCCTTGTCCTTTACTCACCAACATGGTAATGGCCGGAAAACTAGGTGCCAAATCTGGCGAAGGATTCTATGTATATACCGCAGGAAGTAAGGAGTTGGTGGTAAGTCAAAGTTTTAAATAAAAATCGCAAGGCCCCCATACTGAGGATGTTTGTGGTTTGGCGTTTGGCGTTTGGCGTTTGGCGTTTGGCGTTTGGTGTTTGGCGTTTGGCGTTTGGTGTTGAAACGGTTTATCCAGCATATCCAGCATATCTAGCTTATCCAGCATATCTAGCTTATCCAGCATATCTAGCTTATCCAGCATATCCAGCATCCAGTATCCAGCCTATCCAGCCTTTCTCGCCCCCACCAAAACATACGAATCCTCAATCATTTCCTTAATCCTACTCCACGACAATCTTCCATCAATCACAATCGTATTCCAATGTTTCTTATTCATGTGATAACCTGGCAATATAGTATCTGGAAATTCTTCTCTTAATGAAACGGCCAATTCTGGGTCGCATTTGACATTAATTTTCAACTGGTCTACTTCATCCAATGGCAATAGCAAAAACATTTTGTTGTTGGTCTTAAATACAATGGTATCTTCTCCAAAAGGAAAAGTTTCAATGCTGTCTTTAAGCGAAAGCGCGAAGTCTCTTATGTCCTCTACATTCATATTTTTTTATAAAAAAAGCCCTTCAAAAATGAAGGGCTTTATGGTAATTATTTGAATAATTATCTGATAACCGTAACATCTGTTCTGGTTGTGATTTTCTTACCAGAAATCAACTTGAATTCAATAACAGCGTAGTATGTACCATCTGGAACAGGCTTTCCATTGTAAGTACCATCCCAACTATTTCTGTAGTCTTTAGATGTATAAATACTGCTTCCGTATCTGTTGAACACATTTACCGTGATGTTTGATAAACAATCGAATTGATCGTAAATCTGCCATTTGTCGTTGATGCCATCTCCATTTGGACTAAATGCATTTTTAACTTTAATGCAATAAGGTATAACGGTAATGGTGATATCATCTGATGCATTACATCCTGCCGAGTTGGTTGCAGTTAATGTATATGTGGTTGTAGATGTAGGTGTAGCTGTAGGATTTAAGATGGTTGTTGATGTCAATGTTCCATCCACAGGTGTTGATGTCCATAGGTAACTGTTTGCTCCTGTTACACTTGCATTTAATTGTACAGATTCTCCCGATATGATGCTGCTGTTAGCACCTGCGTTTACGCGTACTTGTGATTGTGTGGTAATTTTTACTCGCTTGGTAAATGTACATTGTCCTAATGTAGCTGTTAAATCATAGTTAGAAACACCCAATGCTGTTGGTGTTGCCGTAGGACTAGCGATGCTGTTGTTATCTAAACCAGTTCCTGTCCAAGCATAACTGTCTGCATTACCAGCAGTATTTAACACAACCGATGCACCAAAACAAATAACCGTGTCTAATCTTGTTTGAACAGCTAATGTGTTGGTCAATCCTACCACTTGTTGAATGGTTCTTGTGCAACCGTTTCTATCTCTTACCGTAACAGTGTATGTTCCTTCAAAAACGTTGAATACTGGAGATGCTTGAAAATTGGTACCATCAATGCTGTATTCGTAGTTTACAGATCCACCACTTGCTTCCAAAGTAATGCTACCATTTGGTGTAGCTGAACATGTTGCATTTGCATTCGAAGCCGTAACCGATAATGCTGTTGGTTGTGCAACATTTATAATCGTATCTCTGGTACAACCTAAATTGTCGCGAACCCTAATGTTGTAAGCGCCAGCTGCTAAACCAGTAAACACACCACTCGTTTGATACGTTGTGCCACCGTTGATTGAATATTGATACACACCAGAACCGCTCACGCCTGCAATGTTGATTGTTCCTGTAGCACCACCGTTACACAATACATTTGAAACTGCATATGTTCCAGAAACCGCATTGGGATCTTGGGTAATCACAACTGTAGTTGAACCAACGCAAGTCGTTCCAATTTGACGATATTTGATGGTGTATGTTCCTGCAGGTAAGTTGAAAACATTTGAAGTTTGCCATGTTGTACCGCCATTTGAAGAATATTCAAATGGACCTGGTGCACCACTAGCGGTAACCGTTGCACTACCAATTCCAGAATTTGCACATGATGCCATTTGAGTGGTTGATGTAGCAGACAAAGGATTGTTAGAAATAACGCGGACAGTATCTGTACCATATACAAAGAAGTTTGGATTGTTGAATTGAGCATACTTAGACTTCACGATATATGTTGTTGTTCCAGAAGGACAAACATTTGGGAAAGATACTTCGAAAGTAGCATTGCCAACATTCACCGTATCGCCAGTAGAAACCAAGTTGCCATTCAAATCGTACAACTCCACGCCACGAAACAAGGTTGGTCCGTTTGCAGGAACAAATCTCCAGCTTTCGTTCATGTTGTTGGTTCCCCAATTTGGCCCCGTTGCAGTTCTTCCAGGCGGCATAAGCCCTTTGGTTTTATTGGCATTGTGCAATCCAATCATTTTTCTTCCCTGATTCCAACTTGCACATTGATCAACGTCGTTTACAAAAACTTCGATAATACCTAAACCTTCATACAAAACAATCTGATGGGTATTGTTAATCAAATTTTGACATGCTGTACTGAATTGAGGTGTTTTATACACCGACATTACAAATCTTCTGTGTGGTGCAATACCCAACACTTCATACTTAATTTGTTGGGTTGGTGATGTTGTGTAAAAAGGATCCAAATCATGAAACACACCCATGATTAAAGATTTATCGTAAGCTGTATTAGGCACATTTCCTGCTGCCATGCTCCAATGCGCATATTGTCCTGCTTTGGTAACATCAAAAGAAATAAAACCATTAGTGCTGATGATCAGAGAGGTGTAAGGAGACGCTGCATCATCATAAAATGGAAATGAAAATGGCAAGTTAACCGTAGATGAATAAGTATCGTCAATTGTTAAGTTTGTAGGCGTACCAGGTGTTGCTGCTGATACATATGGTCTGAAACAACCAGTGGTTGACAATGGGTTGATTACGTAATCATTTGTAGATGATCTAACATCTGGAATTCTAGCTTTTAAAGTGATGCAAGGATTTGCACAACCATCAATTGTAGTGTCTTTAGCGCAGCTAAATGCGAATCCTGTTTGAGCGTTTGATTGATTAGCCAAAACTAATAAAAGAATGAAGCCAATCCATTGAAATTTTCTCATGTTTATGATGCTTATTATTAGAAAAAAATTGTTGTGTTAGGTTTATCGTTTTTATTTCTTCATGTCGAATTGAATGCCCACTTCATGCGCACCTGATCCTGCAGTAAATACGCCAATTGGTGCAACATAATAATCGTAAGAATAAGTAGCTCTTACCCTTTGCATGATTTTAAATCCAGCTTGTAAGCTCCAGAATTGTTCTACTCTGTAAGCCATCGACCACCATACTTTTTCTTGATATTCCACTTTTACACCCAAATCCAATTCGCTAGGTGAATTTTCAATTACCCTAACCATTGCATTAGGTATGATATTGATATCTTCATCCGTTTTGATCTTGTAGTTTGCCGTTAAGTTATAATGGCGATATAATTTTCCGCCTAAAGTTGAGCCTGGTACATTTGCAAGTGCCAATTTTGACTGAATCAACTGACTCACCGCAGCACCAACACTTAATTTGTTGTTGGTCCAGTAAACACCAGCACCAGCATCAAAAGCTGTTTTACTTTGAGCGCCACCCAAAACTGGGTCAGATCCCAAAGCATCATTAAGTTTTGATTTGTTAACAGCATATTGTAAACCTCTCAACTCCAAACCAATTCCAAATTTACTTTTTTCGTTTTTAGATTTGATGTGGTATGAATAAGCCAATTGTACTCCTGTACGGCTTGTTGGACCTGTTTCATCTCTGTATATATATGCACCAATACCCGCTTTTAATTTTTTTAATTCAAAATCACCATACACCATTGATGTTTTTGGATTTCCCGGAAAAGCCGACCACATGCTTCTGTAAGAAACACCGATCATGTTTTTGCTTGCCATACCTGCAGCTGCGGGGTTATACATTGAATTGTGTTGCAGATATTGACTCATAAAATGCAACTGTTGGGATTGGGCACCAGATATTACACAAAGAAGTGCAAGTGCCAGTAAAATTTTTCTCATGTTTTATTTTGAATAATTGTTACTGAAAATCAGTTAGTATGTGTTAAAAGTAAAAAAAAATGTTAACATACAGCGCTAAATTAAAAATAATTTATAAATCTGCCCTAGAGCTTTTTTAATTGAATATTTCGGATGTCGTTTAAACGGAATATCGTTTCATCTGCTCTTGCCTGCTGCACTTCAAACCGAATGCCCGAAAAAAGGTTGATTTCCTGATGATTGACAATACAATTGCATTGTTTCAATACTTGCATGACATCGTTGAGCAAATTGTAATCAAATTCTACCAAATATGCCACCATAATTGGTTTCTGAACGATGGGCACTGTTTGCAAAGCCAAGCTTGTTGCGGTTTTATACGCATTAATCAACCCAGGCACGCCCAGCAAAGAGCCGCCAAAATAACGAACGACGATGACAGCTACATTGGTGAGTTGCTTGCTATCAATCTGACCTAAAATGGGTTTCCCCGCACTTCCAGATGGTTCACCGTCATCATTTGCCCTGAATTCATTTCCGGTAAACCCCAAGCGATATCCAAAACAATGATGTACCGCTTTGGGATGTTCTTTCTTAAGCGCCATCAAATGTTTTTTAAATTCTTCTGGACTTAAAACCGGGTATGCGTGGGCAATAAATTTGCTTCCCCTATCTTTAAATTCTGCAATGGATGATTTTTCTATGGTTTGATAAAACGACATTTACATTAAGGGTTTTGATGCTTAAAATAGGTTATTTCATCTTGTTGAAATTTGGATTGTTTCCAACAATTGGCATGGGTTAAAAAGGGCGCATCCACCCCCTCCGAAATGTACATGTTTCTATTGGTAATAACCCTCGCCTCGTCCCAAAAGCCTTCATCAATGAATGATTGCAACAGCTGCGCGCCACCTTCCACCATGATGGATTGTATATTTCGATGATATAGCACATCTAATATATTTTTTAACCCACTCATTGCATCCATTTGAATAAATGAAACATGCTGCTGCACTTTGTTTATTTTTTCGTTGAAAACAATGGTTGTTGCATTTGTATCGAAAATATGAGCAGCTTTGGGTATGCGCAAGGATTTATCGATGACAATTCGAATCGGATTTTTTCCTGGATACAATCTTGCGGTCAATTGTGGATTGTCTGTTAAAACCGTTTGTGTGCCTACCATTATGCCCATTTCTTCTGTACGCCATTTGTGTACCAGCAGATTGGAAATGTCGTTGCTGATGGGTATGCGTTCCACTGCGTTTCCTATTTTTCTATTGTTGGATTGCGCCCATTTGAGCAAGATATAAGGTCTTTTATGTTGATGGAAACAGATGAAGCGTTTGTTGATGTCCATGGCTTCCGATTCCAAAATACCTGTAATTACTTTTACGCCATTTTCTTCCAAATACCATTTTCCAGAACCGTTCACTTTTTCAAAAGGATCTAAGCATCCAATCACAACAGTTGGAATTTTCTTTTCGATGATCAACGATGTACATGGTGGCGTTTTACCTACATGATGACAAGGTTCTAAAGAAACATAGAGCGTAGATTTTTCAATCAAATGTTGGTGATGTGCGGCAACATGGTTTAAACAATTCACCTCTGCATGGGGCTGTCCAAATTGCATATGATATCCTTCACCAATCACAACATCTTCATACACCAACACCGCTCCTACCATGGGATTGGGCGCAACGGTTTGGGCTCCTAATTTTGCCAAATCTAGGCATCGTTGCATGTATTTTTCGTGTTGTACCAAGGCAACAAAATTAAGACACATCTTGCATACGCAAATTTTCAATTTTCTCAATGCAAAAACGAAATGATTTTCTGCTTAAAAATTAAACTAAGTTTGCGACATGACACAGCAGGAATGGTACCGAAATTTCCTACATCAATTGAGTGCATTGCATTCAAATCACGCAGCTTCCAACATCACCAATATGGTGTTTGAGTCATTATTGAAATTACAGCGAGCCGACATCATCAAAAATCCAAATCAAGCAATTGAAATGGCAGATGAAAATAAATTGCAACAAGCTTTAGCAGAATTGATGCAACACAAGCCGGTGCAATATATTATTGGTGAAGCCTGGTTTTATCATTTGTTGTTGAAAGTAAATGAGCACGTTTTGATACCAAGGCCAGAAACGGAGGAGTTGGTATCAGAAATTCATACCCATATTTCGAAGGACACAAAAAAAATAATAGATATTGGAACAGGAAGTGGATGCATTGGAATTGCGATTAAAAAGAAACATCCATTTATTGATGTGGATGTCGTGGATGTGAGCGAAGCCGCGTTGGACCTTGCCCGTGCAAACGCCGCTACACATGAAACCGCTATTGGCTTTTATCAATTGAATTTTTTAGACCCACAAACCTGGATGCATTTCGAACAATACAATATGGTTGTAAGCAATCCACCATACATTCCGGAAGCAGAAAAATTGACGATGGATAAAAATGTGACGGAATATGAACCGGGAACAGCTTTGTTTGTACCGAATGAGGATCCATTGATTTTTTACAAAGCGATAGCTGCATTTTGCGAACAGCATTTGCAAACCAATGGCATGGTATTTTTAGAAACGCATGTAGATTATGCTGGTGCGGTGCACAACATATTTAGCGCATTGAATTATGAAGTAATTACTAAACAAGATTTATTTGGAAGGGATAGATTTGTGATGGCTACTCGCTGCCACTAACGGTTGCGGATGTGGTAGCACCCAATTTTCTAGCAACTTTCATCACCTTTACAATTTCACCCCATTGCGCAACAGAGTCGGCGTTGATGACAACAGCAGGCTTAATGCTATCTCCTTCAATGATGTACTTTTTTAACGCAGATTCGAGCGAATCGGGATTTATTTTCTTTGATCCAACAAAATAGTTTTTGTCTTTGTCTACGCTAACGACTACACTTTGTTTTTGTTTGGTATCACTGGTAGAGCGAGGCACACTCATTTTGATCACATTGGGATTGGCCAAGGTGGATATCATCAAAAAGAACATGAGTAAAATGAAAAGAATGTCGTTCAATGGACCGGTATCCACTTCGGAGTGATCATCTCTTAATTTGGTTTTTCTTAAGTTCATGAGGGTTATTAGTGTTTCGTGGGTTCTTGAAGAATGTCGATGAGTTCGCTACTTGCAGCTTCCATTCTATTGGCCAATCTGTTAATCTGTGTATCTAAGAAATTGTATCCTAAAAAAGCGAGCATACCAATAATCAAACCAGAAGCGGATGTGATCAATTTGATGTACATCGCATCTGCGATTTGACTAATCGAAGGATTGCTGATGGTGGCAAATTCTTTAAGCAAAATAACCAAGCCAATGATGGTACCAACAAAACCAAATAACGGGGCGATGCGAGCAATAACGGAGATGATGCCCATGTTTTTTTCTATTTTATAAATTTCGAGCTTCCCAACATTGTCCATGCTTTTTTCAATGGCATCGATGGGTTTGCCAATTCGCTGAAGTCCTTTGTCAATCATCTTTGCAATTGGGTTGGTTGCATTTTTAGTTAAGCTTCTTGCTGCTGATACATTGCCATTTACAATATGATCTCTGATGATGTTCATAAAATTTTCATCTACTGCGCTGGCTTTTTTGATCACCAATAAACGCTCGGTGAAAAAGTAAATTACCATGGCAAATAAAATACCCAAAGGAATCATGATAGGGCCGCCTTTGGTTAGCATACCGAATGCCGTTTCTACTTTGGGTGCAGTGTTGGCAACGGCTGAAGTTGTATCAATCTGTAAAAAAATATCAAACATGATTTTCAATTAAGGATGTTGTAATGAAATGCAATGAAACAAAACTTATGTGATTGCACAATAATTAATTTGTTAATGTTGATTCAAAATTATTTACCGTCCATTTGTTGCATAGCCATAATTTGACGCATGGTTTTTTCCATCCCCTCGCTGCTGCCATCTAAGAAAATGACATTCCCTTTTCCATATTCTGCGAAATTTTTAATGGCTTCTGTCCACATGCTAAACAAGATTACGTTGGTATCCAAATTGGCTTGTTTCATTTGTTCGGCGGCTTGTCCCATACCTTTTGCAACCTCTTCTCTAAATAATGCAACACCTTGGCCACGAAGTTGTGCAGCTTCTCGCTCGGCTTGTGCCGCAATTTTGATGGCATTTCCTTCAGCTTCGGCAGCTTTGGTTTTGGTAATCAATAGTGCCTGACCTTCATTTTCTGCGGCAGCTTTGAGGTTGTTGCTAGCCACTACTTTGCTCATGCTGTCGATGATGGCTTGGTCGAAGGTGATGTCGTTGATTTGTAGATCTTGTAAATGAAAACCCCATTCTTCCAAAGAGGAGTCAACATGTTCTTTTACGAATTCCACGATATCTCTTCTCAATATTAAAATTTCTGATTGTTTTTTTGTTGCCACAAATGCCCTAATATTTCCTTCGATGGTTCTAATCAATGCTTGCATGAAATCACGATCACTAATAAATTTAAATGCCACTTTTTGAATGGTATCTTCCGATTCATTCTGCACAGAGTATAACAACATGGATTTGAAATACACATTGGCTTGATCCAAGGTAACCGCCTGAAACTCCAATTCAACAGATCGATTTTGGTAACTGATTCGCTTGTACACCTGATCAATCAGCGGAATTTTAAACCTTAATCCCGGTCTTCTAATACCTGCGTATTTGCCAAATCTTGTAATAACGGCAATAGTACCCTGATTAACTGTAAATAATCCTCCAAAAAAAATTAGTGCGATGGGAATTAACCACCAAAATTGAAATAATGCTTGCATGTTTATTGTTTATTGTTTGTTGTTTGTTGTTTGTTGTTT
>CAIQHJ010000193.1 GCA_903871575.1 uncultured Bacteroidota bacterium | reverse complement strand
TTTATACTGACCCATTTTGAAGTTCTCTAAGAAATAACGCTCACTTCCGGTGTAGGTTGTATTACCTGTTCCCCAATATCCTGCAAAAATAGCTTCTGTTTTTGGAGATATTTTATAATGTAAGGCACCACTCAATTTAAAATTGATGGTGTATGGATCCACTACTTCTTTTTCGGTGTATCCTGTTCTAGATACAAAAATCGTTCTTCCATTGTTTAACGTATCTAAGAAATTAGACAAGAAAGGAGCCGATGCTGCTACCACAGGAAAAACATTCGCTCTTAAGTCGATGGTTGTTTCATCACCATACACATTGATACCATCGTAATTGGGATCTGTTGCGCGACTTCCAGCTTTTGGATTTCCGCCAGTAGCCAAACGGGCATAGTTTCTGTCATCAACGCCCAACCAATCTTTTGCGGTAATGTATTCTGCATTGAATTTGAAAGCAAATTTATCACTTACTTTTTTGGCATAACGCAGTGTTGCATTGTGGTAAGAAGATGGTTCGCGTTGTGATCCATCAACATTCATCACACCTTCTTTCACTTGAACCGACAATCCTTGGTATTTGAAAGGATTTTTACTTGTCAACAACATGGTTCCATTCATACCTCCAGAACCATACAAAGCAGATGATGCGCCAGAAAGCAACTCCATATTATCGATATCCAATTCACTCAAACCAATGATAGAAGCTACAGAGAAATTTAATCCCGGAGCCTGATTGTCCATCCCATCTACCAACTGGTTAAAACGGGTATTTCCACTCGAATTGAAACCACGGGTAGTTGGCGTGCTGAATGTTAATGATGATGTGGTAATATCTACACCTTTCAAGGTTTTGAGAATGTCGTAGTAATTTGCCCCTGGTGCAGTTCTAATGGCTGCTGCATTTACGCGTTCAATAGATACCGGAGATTCCAATATTTTTTCTGGCACACGCGATGCAGATACCACTACTTCTTGTCCCAATGAACTCGCTGGATTTAACTCAATGCTTAATTTTTCCGTTTCGCTTGCCACCGTCATTTCTTTTACCTCATATCCGATGGAGGAAATGATTAAAATGGTCGGAAATGATTTTACTTTTATTGAAAAATTTCCTTTGTCGTTGGTAAATGTGCCTTCCGATTCTCCTTTAATTAAAATGGAAACTGCGGCAGCATTTTCTTTTGTCATTTTGTTTTTGACATTTCCACTGATGGTTGCATTTTGTGCCATGGCTCCTAATACAAGGAATTGGGTTAACAATAATGCACCCAAATAGTTTGACAATTTTCTCATATTTGGTTGTTTAGGTTTTTGAATATATAGCAAAATAAGGATTGTGGGCATGTTACCGAAATTTAATTTTTGAACAACTGTTGAAATCTTATCGCCAACATTAAAATGATAACCAACAGACTGTTATACCTTTACAACATGCAAAATTTCAATTTTACCAACCAAACAGCATTTTACAGCGGCAAAGTAAGAGACGTTTATTCTATTGGAAACAACTTATTGGTCATGATTGCCAGCGATCGAATTTCGGCTTTCGATGTCATCTTACCCCACCCCATTCCTTTTAAAGGTCAAGTGCTCAATCAAATTGCCGCTCACATGTTAGAGGCCACAAAAGATATTTGTCCCAATTGGCTCCTACAAACACCTGCGCCCAATGTTGGTATTGGGTTGAAATGCATTCCGTTTAAAATCGAATTGGTGGTTAGGGCAACATTAACCGGCCATGCTTGGCGAACATATAGCGAAGGCAAACGCAGCTTATGCGGCGCAGGTTTACCTGAAGGAATGCACGAAAACGATTTCTTTCCATCTCCCATTATAACCCCATCCACAAAAGCATCAGAAGGTCACGACGAAGATATTAGTCCGGCAGAAATAATAGCACAAGATCTTGCAACTGCTGCAGAATGGGACGCATTGAGTCAACTGGCATTGCAATTGTTTGAAAGAGGACAACAAATTGCATCAAAACAAGGATTGATTTTAGCCGATACCAAATATGAATTCGGGAAGATTGGCGATACCATTTATTT
>CAIQHJ010000192.1 GCA_903871575.1 uncultured Bacteroidota bacterium | reverse complement strand
GGGATCCACCGGCAAAAGACT
The DNA here is from genome assembly GCA_903871575.1 of uncultured Bacteroidota bacterium. Taxonomy (GTDB): domain Bacteria; phylum Bacteroidota; class Bacteroidia; order Chitinophagales; family Chitinophagaceae; genus Ferruginibacter. Next base: position 3,427 of record CAIQHJ010000192.1, on the reverse strand, counting down.
CGGTTCACAGTTTAAATAGTGTTTGCTATGTGAAGCGGTATCTATAACCATTTGTTCATCTCCATTTTGATATGCCAAGTAACCGAAATAAATCAGCATCATCTCATCGGTGGTTGCTTCGCCCTCTGTAACCATTTGCGGCGGATTGCTTGGGTTTTCAGGGTTATTCAACGTGTTGTTATAAAATGCATAACTGTGCAACACCGTTCCAGCGGGAATCTTTATAGGTTTACGGAAAGGGTGACTTCCCTGCCAATGAAAATCCCATTCATCAATTTTGATAAATTTCAAAGTGTCTCCAATGGGTGTGATGCCATAACATTCAAAAGAGCGACAAATTAAATGCGCATGTGGACCAACAGAAACAGCAGTTACATTTGCGGGCACCGTATATTGGGCATGAAAAGTTCGTGTAGTGTTTGGTGGAATCACCAATGGACCATTTGTTATATTGCCGCTATTTAAAATTGGAGCAATGTTGACATTTCGAAGCGGACTGCTGCTATAAGAAATATTGAGGTGAGTGTTGTCTGTTTGCCCTTCCGCATTCATAGGATAATGAATTTGAACTACTATTCTCGCTCCTGGTTCTAAGCGTATACCCATTCCAGTTGGATAGGTATTGATGTTGGATCCGGGAACCCAAGTGGCAATGAGCTTGGCTGTATTGCTTCCAACACCTCCAAAAGATACATAGCCTGGGCCTGCAAAACTACTATCGTTGTTCACAATTCGATAGGCCGTATCTTGAAATACCAGCACATGATGAACAATGTTTCTGTTTCCTGGAATTACTTCCATCGAATCGATATATCTTACTGTTGTAGATGGATTGCTAATTACAAAAGCTTGGTACAAATCATTTCCGGTAGGAGGAATAGTAAAATTTGGAATAGATAATCTTTGGTCTGGTGCTGTTATGATTTCGCCTGAATTATATGTAGGTTCGGGCAATTGTTGTGGATTTGTTCCTTCTGGCGCCCCAGCATTCACCCATTCTCTTATCAAATCAATTTCCCTTGTGTTGAGTACTTTCTCATCACCAAAATGCGAATAATCGGTATTGGGTAAATATGGTGGCATGTGCTTTTCTTCAACAGATTGCAAAATGCTATTGCGATAATTAAAGGCCTGTTGGTAAGTAGTTAATGCAAAGGGGGCCAATCCATTGGAATTATGACAAGACGTACAATGTGAGTAAACAATACAGGATATCTGGTCTTTCCAATTGGGCGCCTGCGCAAGTGTTGTTTTTGTGAAATGAGTAAACAGAATAAAAAATGAAATTGTAATGATATGTTTCATTGTTAAATTTTTTTTTTCAGACCATTGATGATAACGATGGTTTAACCCCTTCAGTGCTACTATCTAATCGTTTCCTTGAGCCAGTTGTAAAATTCATGTTGCCATACCAAAGCTGTTTGCGCGTGCATCACCCAATGATTTTCATCGGGCATGTAAACCAGTTTGCTTTTAATACCTCGAAGCTGAGCTGCCTGAAATGCTTGCAAACCTTGCTCAATAGGAACCCTGTAATCTTTTCCACCTTGATATATCAGGATCGGTGTATTCCAATTGCCAATCAACTCAATTGGGTTTGCATTTTTCAAAGATTGTTGAACAGCTACATTGTCTTTCTCCCAATAGTTGCCGCCAAAATCCCAATTGGTAAACCAAATTTCTTCTGTAGTGCCCATCATACTTCTTAAATCAAAAACACCATCATGCGCAATAAATGATTTGAAGCGATTGTTGTGTATGCCTGCCAAATAAAAAACGGAATATCCTCCAAAACTAGCACCAATGCATCCTCGTTTGGCTGTATCTACATAAGATTCCTTACTGATGTCATCAATCGCCGATAAATAATCGCGCATAACTTGGCCTCCCCAATCTTTACTGATGCTTTCATTCCATTCGGTACCATGCCCTGGCATGCCTCTTCTGTTGGGCGCAATAACAATGTACCCATTTGCCGCCATCAATTGAAAGTTCCAACGGAAGGAATAGAACTGGGTTAGGGGAGATTGTGGACCTCCCTGACAATACAATAAGGTTGGATATTTCTTTGTGGAATCAAAATCAGGTGGAAAGATAACCCAAGCCAACATGTCTTTGTTGTCTGTTGTTTTTATTAATCGCTTTTCAATTTTGCTCATTTTTATCCTGGCATAGATGTCATCATTCACATGCGTCAATTGTTTCATGCTTCCTGTTGCAATATCCACTACATACAATTCTGCGGCATGGTTCATGTCTGTTCTACTCACAATTAGGTTGTTGTTCGATTGTCCTATGATTCCATTGATGTCGAAATTGCCATTTGTAATTTGTCTTACCGTAGGCATCATTTTAGACAAGCCAGGGTAATTCACCTCAAACAATTGTAATGTTCCACCAATCGGCGCATAAAAGTAAATGTGCGTTCCATCGTCACTCCATTTAAAACCTTCCACATGAATTTCGTCGTTGTTGCCTGTTAGGTTCATTTTTGTGTACCCATTCCAAACGATGATGTCTTGTTTGTCTGCTTCGTAACCATCTCTGCGCATACTCATCCACGCAAGTTCATTTTTCTGATTAAAAGAAGGGTTCAAATCATATCCCAACATATCTTCTGTTAAATTGGTAGTTTTACCAGAAGCTAGGTCATAGCTGTACAAGTCTGTGTTGGTGCTCTTTGCGTATGCAGTGCCATATTTTTTCTTGGTAACGTACACAACCTGTTTGCCATCTGCACTCCAAACATAATCTTCCGCACCACCTAATGGTTTTGTCGGACAATCATACGGTTCGCTAGGCATCAAATCTTTTTTGTTTTTTGGATTGGCGATTTCGGTTAATATTACATGGTCGAAATTTCCATCTTCCCATGTGTCCCAATGGCGGTTGTTAAGGTTATCAAATATGTAAACATCAGATTTACTAAGCTCGGGGTAATAATCTACGCCACTGATTTTTTTGATTTTAACCGGCTCGTCACTGAGTTGATATTTTCCATCCGGAGAAATGGTTTCATCTTTCAACAAGCTATCTACTTTTGAAATGGATTTTATTTTTCCATCAGTAATGGAGATACAATATTTTTTAGAACTGCTTTGATTTTGCGCTACATTAGGCGTACTAACATAATAAACAACAAATTTCTTGTCCTTAGAAACACCCAATCCTGCAACACGATTGAGCTTCCACAATAATTCGGGTGTCATTTTTTGCTGAGCAAAAGTTGTAAGGCAGATAAAAGATAAAAGGAGTAATACTGTATTTTTTTTCATGATGTGATATTTTTTTAAGTAGAAGCTTTGGATAAATAATGGGGTAGTGGATCAAAATACTGGATACTGGATACTGGATGCTGGATAGGCTGGATAAGACAACATTGTTCAAAAAGTTCAATGCGTTCAAACTGTTTAAAAAGTTTTACTCG
>CAIQHJ010000191.1 GCA_903871575.1 uncultured Bacteroidota bacterium | reverse complement strand
CTGCAACATGGCTTGTGAAGGAATAGATTATGTAAGTCATCAGGCTGCGTTGGGCTCTGTGCCTCGCTCTATCAAAGAGCCGGTTTATTTTAACGAAGTAAATGTAGGCGGATTTGTAAACATGTTGAAGGCTGCTGTAAACTGCAAAGTAAAAAGCTTCGTTTATGCGTCGTCGTCATCTGTTTACGGAGATGAACCCACGCTCCCAAAAGTAGAACATCGCATCGGAAATTGTTTATCACCATATGCAGCTACGAAAAAAACAAACGAATTATATGCACAGGTCTTTGCCGATGTTTATGGGTTGAAGTTGATGGGCTTTCGATATTTCAACATCTTTGGTCCACGACAAGATCCCGATGGTCCGTACGCCGCAGTCATACCTTTATTTGTTAAAGGCATCATGAATGAAACTCCGGTATACATCAACGGCGATGGAGAACAAACCAGGGATTTTACGTTTGTAGATAATGCAGTGCAAATCAATATCAAAGGCATGCTCAACGACAATGAATCAGCATTTAATAAAGTGTATAATGTAGCAGTTGGAGAATTTTATTCTGTAAATTATTTGTACAATGCTTGTGCAACCCAGCTGGGCAGCAACTTTGCGCCAACACACAGAGAACCTAGAGCAGGTGACATCAGAAATTCATTGGCCGATATTACTTTAGCCCAAACATTACTGGGATATCAGCCAGTGAAAAAATTTGAAGCGGGATTGACAGAAACCATTTCGTTCTTCAAAAATATGTATTCATAAAATCATTTCATATGCCTTTTATTCCTACAGATTTTCCCAACTTGCAAATCTTTGAACCCAATGTTTTTGAAGATGCCAGAGGCTATTTCTTTGAAAGTTACAATCAACAAACTTGCAGCAATGGAGACATCGATATATCGTTTGTACAAGACAACCAAGCCAAATCTGTATATGGTGTTATCCGTGGAATGCATTATCAACTCAATCCTCAAGCACAAACGAAGTTTATCCGAGCATTAAGTGGTTGTATCTTGGATGTGGTGTTGGATTTAAGACAAGGATCACCTACATATGGAAAACATTTTTCGATAGAATTATCAGCAGAAAATAAAAGACAATTGTTCATTCCGCAAGGCTTTGCTCACGGGTATTCTGTGTTGAGCGAAACCGCCGAAGTGTTTTATAAATGTGATGCATTTTACAGCAAGGAATTGGAAGCGGGTATTCAATTTTATGATCCCGCTTTACAAATTGATTGGAAAATTCCAGCTGAAAAACAAATTATTTCAGACAAGGACAAGTTGCATCCAACCTTTGAAAATTGTAAAAATAATTTCATTTATACACCATAACAACATCAACAATGAAAAAAATTCTTGTAACCGGTGCAAATGGACAATTGGGAAACGAATGTAGAATTTTAGCTGAAGCAATAGCAGATGCTGAATTTGTATTTACAGATGTTGCTGAGTTATCCATTACCGATAGTAAAGCGGTGGAAGAAATATTTTCTAAAAATAAATTTGATTATTGTATAAATGCAGCTGCATATACAGCTGTAGATTTAGCAGAAACAGAACCGGAATTGGCACAATTAATAAATGCCACTGCAGTTGGATATTTGGCCGAGGCTTGTCAAAAACATCATTGCAAACTGATTCACATATCAACCGATTATGTGTTTGATGGACAAAACGAAAATGGTTATCATGTTGAGGATGCAACAGGGCCGATGAATGTATATGGACAAACAAAATTGGAGGGAGAACAACTTGCGCTTTCCATTAATTCAGAAACGATTGTTATCCGCACTTCATGGGTTTACAGCTATTATGGAAAGAATTTTGTGAAAACGATGATGAAGCTGATGCAAGAACGCGAAACGCTCAATGTAGTTTCCGATCAAATAGGAAAGCCAACCTATGCTGCCGATTTGGCTGCAGCTATTTTTCAAATCATTTTTTCTGAAAGTGCATTTGTACCGGGCATGTATCATTACGCGAATCAAGGTGTTATTTCTTGGTACGAATTTGCACAGGCAATAAAAGAAATTGGCGGATATGCTTGTGCAGTACATCCAATTCCTTCTAGTGCGTATCCTGTTCCGGCGAAACGGCCGCATTATTCAATTTTACATACCGACAAAATTGAACATACCTTTAACATCGTCATTCCACATTGGAAAGCAAGTTTACAAAATTGCATGTCATTGTTTCAATAGACAAGCTTAAAAAAATACGATGAATTTATTTCTACAAAAATCACGCATTATTGTTACCTGCAGTAATCGGTTGTCGGCTGCTTTATTGCAAGAAATTGAAGCATTAGCATTTGTTCCAATTAGAATTTTTAAGACCGGTATCGAGTTGTTTGGAACAATGGATGATTGTATTCGGTTGAATTTGCATTTGCGTTGCGCCAGTCAGGTTTTTTTTTCGATTAAAGAATTTACAGCATACAATGCCACAGATTTGTATGAAACCTTGGTAAAAGTTGAATGGGAAGAGATTATTCCTGCCGAAGCATATTTTTCCATTACAAGTAATGTGTCTAACGAAACCATCACCAATAATTTATTTGCTAATGTAAAAGTGAAGGATGCCATAGCTGATCGGTTTAGGGAAAAGACAGGCGTGCGCCCCAATTCTGGTCCCGATTTGAATGGGGTGGTGGTGCATTTGTATTGGAAAGAAAACCTAGCTGAGTTGTTTATCGATACCAGCGGTGAAACATTATCTAAACACGGGTATCGAAAAATTCCGGGGAAGGCGCCCATGCTCGAATCTTTAGCAGCTGCCAATTTGCTGACAATGAAATGGGACAGAAAATCACCATTTATCAATCCAATGTGTGGTTCGGGTACATTAGCCATTGAGGCAGCATTATTGGCAAGCAACCGCAAGCCTGGTTTGTATAGAAGCAATTATTCGTTTATGCATGTGTGCGGATACGAGGAATCATTTTATTTGAAACATTACAAAGAAATGGAATCGGCTGTGATAGAAAATTGTTCGGTTACAATCATCGCATCAGACATTAGTGAAGATGCGATTGACATCTCAAAAGTGAATGCCGGCATTGCTGGGGTGGAAGACATGATTACATTTGAACGCTGTGATTTTGCATCAACAACCATTCCTGAAAATGAATCGGGTGTTATTTTGTTTAATCCAGAATATGGTGATCGTTTGGGAGATGAAATTGAATTGGAAGCGACTTATGCCAGAATGGGAGATTTTTTAAAACAAAAATGCAAAGGATACTGGGGATATATTTTCACGGGCAATTTGGAGTTGGCAAAAAAAATTGGATTAAAGCCAAAAAGAAGAATTGAGTTTTATACTGGAAAAATAGATTGTAGGTTATTGGAGTATGAGTTGTATGCGGGGACGAGGACAGCCTCACCCCCAACCCCTCTCCAATAGAGAAATAGAGAGGGGAGTTGCGCCCTCAATCCCCGCAAGGGGGAAAAGTAAAACAAATTAAAAAACCGCCCTTAAGAAAGAAAGGCGGTTTCAAAATATAAAAAACTTATTCGGAGGATTCCTCCCTCTCTATTGGAGGGGTTGGAGGAGAGGCTCTACATTCCCATCTTCTTCCTCAAATTCTCATCAATCGCGTCCAAAAATTCTTCAGTGTATAAATAATGATCTCCGTGAGAAACTTTATTTCCATGAATACAAACAGCCAAATCTTTGGTCATTTT
>CAIQHJ010000190.1 GCA_903871575.1 uncultured Bacteroidota bacterium | reverse complement strand
TTGTTGATTTAATTCCCAATTCCAACGTGGCAACAGAATCACATCCAACTGCATTTACCAGCGTAGTGCTATAAGTTCCTGCTGCTGCATATGAACCACCATTCCATTGGTACGGCAATTGATTATTACAAACCGATACATTGGTTGTGCTGCTACTTGTTGATTTAATTCCCAATACCAAAGTGGCAACAGAATCGCATCCAACTGCATTCACTAATATTTTATTATAAGTACCTGCGGAAGCGTATGAACCACCATTCCATTGGTACGGCAATTGATTATTACAAACCGATACATTGGTTGTGCTGTTAGAAATTGATTTTACAGACAATACAACAACATTTGAATATAAACCTGCTGTACACGTTCCTGTTATGAAACACCTAAATTGATTGTTGTTGTTGGATGCAGATGCTGATATTAAAGTATAACTGCTTGATGTTGCATTTTGAATATCGGTAAAGCTATCCCCATTGTTGCTGCTAGATTGCCATTGATAATTGAGTCCGGTACCTGTAGCTGTTATGCTAAATGAAGGACTTGCTCCTGGGCAAATTGAAACGCTTGTTGTTTGTGCTGTAATTGTGCCAGACATACAAGCCGCTCCTGCTAAAATATCTGCAGCCAATTCTACTGTAAATATTTTTACATTGGTTGCACTAAAAAGCATCGAATTTATTAAAACTTGTGGTGTTTTTTTCATTTCAATATCATCTACATACCAACCTGTAGAAGCTACGCTTGCATCCGAACAAAAACGAAATCTAATTTTAATAGACTGACCAACATAATTCGACAAGTCAAGCGTCGTTTTTACAAACCCACCACTGTTACCATTAAACGCAGATCTTCCTGCGATTGCACTTCCTGTAAGTAAAACGCTGTTGTATCCTCCAGTTGTCATGCGCGTTCCTAAATCGGTCCAAGTTGTTCCATTATTTGTTGTTATTTCTACAACACCACCATCATAGCTCGCTTCTGAATTGATGTATCCTTGAAATGTTAGTAAAGGAGGATTTGAGGGAATTGTGATTGCAGTAGCCATCTCCAATTTTTGATCGGAAGTAACATCTGAGTTGATACTAAATAGCGAATATGGTACACTGGTTTTTTCAACTGCAGAAGTTGTCCATTGGGTTGTGGTAGTGGATGTTGGCGTCCAACCTGTTGGCAAACTTGATGTTTGAACTTTTTCACTTAGCAAATTAATTGGTGTAAAATAAGCTCCGGTGTTAACGCTAATCGTATATGCATACGACTGTGTTGCTCCAATAGCAAGGTTCACCGGAAAACTAACCACTCGATTAACTGCATCGTAACTGCCTCCACTAACGTACGTTACATTTGAAGGAAGTGTATCTCTAATGGTATAATTGGAAATGGCATTACAATTACTTGTAGATACGACATGTGTGTAGGTAATATTCATGCCTTCATTTTGGCTCGAAACACTCTGTGTGACTGTCATATTGATTCCACCCGTATTTGTAAAATCTGCCACCTGATCGGTTACACTATTTGAAGAACCTTGAGAGGCGCCCTTGCCCATTCCTCTTTTGGCAAATGCCTTCCAAATGGCACAATTGTATTTACCGCCATAGATCAATGAATCTGCTTTGAGTATGGCGTTTCTTGCATCTATATAACCGGGACTGCAAGGCTGCAAGCGCATACCTTCAATAACCAATTTCAAAGCGGCAGAGTTCCCCCCTAATCCAGCGGGGTTGAAAATATTTGGATTGATGCCGTCCTGAGCAATCATTTCCCATGTCATTTCCCAAAGTGCGGTGCACCAGATTTCTCCAATTTTGTGAACCTGACCTCCAGATGTAGCCAACATACCATATGTCCAAGGATTGACGGTCATGTTGGTGGAATATGGATAAGTTCTGATGCCTGCACCAGTAGGTGATTGTCCAAATAAATAGGTTCCTATTGGCCTGGCAATTGCACCGTCGTTAACGGTTGCCGTAGTCCAATCTGTTACCATCATCAACGCCAAATAATCACTCCATCCTTCACCACCTTGTTCTGCATTTTGCAAACAAGAGGCGTTGGCAGGGCCGCCGGTTAACCGATTACTCAAACCATGTCCAAACTCATGTACAATTACGCCATTGTCAATATCACCATCACGGTTAGGCGTAGTGTATGTTGACAAATACATTTGCATTCTTGGCTTGCTACCATCAACTGGTGTAGAAAAATTGGCATTGTTTGTTCCGCTGCCATCTTGCGCATCAGCCACCACATAGTCGCTAGCCAATCCGCCTCTACCCTGGTTATTATTTTGAAAATTTCCTGAAACCTCATCAAACCCATACAAATAGGTAAGATCATGAATGATATTATTCCAATAAAACAAATTGGTTATTGCAAAACTTTGAAAGCTGGCTGTAGTAGGTACAACGGTATAACTTGGAACAGTATTAAATGTTAATCCTGGCTGAGCTGTTGTAGATACCGCAGCTTTTCCGTTAATATTGTTGTTGTCTCTGTCTTCCTGTGCCCAAACATTATTGCCTCTGGTGCTGTCATGATAGGCGCTTCCATCATAATGCCATTTCAATGATGTAGCATTTCCTGGGGCAAGCAGCCATGGATCTGTAACCAATGCTGCTGCTCCATTGGTGTGCAATGGACTTTCGGCAGGGAAAGGTATAACTCTATAGCTGGCTGTATTTACTACTGTTGGACTTAATGCCGTCAATTCGCTTTTTTTTGATTCCGTTATTGAAGATGTCAATGTATGCTGTTGATGATCGTGTACATCCAATTTCTCAAACACCGTATAATTGTTTTTGTCAAGCACTTTATTGGTTACTGCGTCAACCCTAATCAAAAAATGATCTGATGATTTAAGTGGTGCTATTTCAATTTGCCAAGTCAATCTCACTTCTTTTGCGTTGATGGGCAACCAAACCAAAGAAGCTTTTACATCTACGGATGAAATACCCAGATCTCCAAAATTATACACACCATCTGCTTGTGCTTCTATGCGTAATGTTTTTGAAATCGTTAACTCCAATTCATTTGCAACGGTGATAATCGCTTGCTCTGCAACAATTTTGGGCAAGCCATCTTTGCAATTGACCTTGTCTTGAATAGATTGAACGAACTCTCCTGTATTGGAAACCAACGCATCGTTTTTAAAAGCCAACACCAACATTTTATTGAAAACCGGAATGTTTGCATATGCCTGATTAAGATAAACCATTCTGATGCCAGATTGACTGCTGATGTATGTGCTAGAAACAAACCATTGCTTCATCTCTTCATTGCTTAACCCCAAAGCAGATTGGTGCTTTTGAACCAACGACATGGCGATTTTCTTTTCTGTCTGGATGTCTTGCGCTTGGGTTGTGTCCATCAAAAAGATGAGCATTAAAAATAGAAATAGACTTTTCGTAAACGTTTGCATTTGAAAAATTGTTTTTAAAGACATCCCATATTTAATTTCTTAAATAAATTATGTGGTGTTTGTAATGAAAAAAGTTGGAAGCCAAACTTCAAGGCTTGGTAATTATCAAGTTTTAGATTTTGGTGAAATTGTTCAGTTAGTCTTAATGGATAGTGTGGGCGAAAATAATATATTATTTTTTAGTATGAAAGCAATATGATGAGAATTATGAAAGAAGTCCATTTTTTAATTAACCTCGCTAATTTTTAATAGAGATTTCATAAAATCAGCCGTAAAATCTTGAACAGATTTAACAGCTTTTGATTTAATGGGACTACCAATGACATGATCCCCTGCATCGGGAATGGGGTGTGCAACCTTTTGGCTTTCTACCGTACCCAATTGTTGAAACATTACTTTCATGGCTTCAACTTGGACAATTTGGTCTTGATTTTTTTCATCTTTAAAATAATACAACATCAAG
>CAIQHJ010000189.1 GCA_903871575.1 uncultured Bacteroidota bacterium | reverse complement strand
CATTGAAGAAACATTAGTGAAAATATTTGGTTATGTCGTTGGTGTACACGTATTATTACAACATTGCGATTTTGCAATATTGCAAAATCGCAATTATCTCCACCTCTTCCAACCCCACCTTAAAAACCGAAAACAATAACCCTAAAAAAATTTACTTAAAACCACTCCTAAAATATTACCACACCAAAATAAAAACCTTATTCCAATATTGGTCTAAGCCATCTGGTCATCTCATCAATATCCATATTTTTTCTTTTGGCGTAATCCGTTAATTGATCTTGATCGATTTTTCCTACACCAAAATATTTGCTTTCTGGATGTGCAAAATACCAACCACAAACGGATGATGCAGGATACATTGCCAAAGATTCGGTTAGTCGTATACCCGTTGCCGTTTCTCCACCCAGCAGCTCAAACAACTTGTATTTTTCTGTGTGGTCTGGACAAGCCGGATATCCTGGAGCAGGCCGGATGCCTTGATAATTTTCTTTAATCAACTCCTCATTACTCATTTCCTCCGATTGAACATAACCCCAATATGTTGTTCTGCTTTTCTGATGCAAGAGCTCGGCAAAAGCTTCGGCCAATCTATCTGCCAAAGCCTGCAAAATAATTTTATTGTAATCATCTAATCCTTCTTCAAACCTTTTGATGTGTTGTTCTATGCCTTCAATGGTTACAGAAAACGCACCCAAATAATCAGATTGTGTAGGATGAATAAAATCTGCTAAAGAAACATTGGGTTGCCCCGCAGCTTTCTTTATTTGTTGTCGCAGAAATTCAAGTTGTATGGATCTGTCAACAACCGAAATGCTGTCTGGTCCCGATTTTTTAACTTCCCAGAAGCCTACAACGCCTCTAGCATTGAGCCATTTTTCTGAAATGATTTGGTTCAATAAAACCTGAGCATCTTCATATAATTTCTTGGCCTCTTTACCAATCACTTCATCTTCCAAAATAGCAGGAAACTTGCCATGCATTTCCCAAGCAATAAAAAAGGGCTGCCAATCGATATACGTGGCAATCTCTGCTAAATCTGCATGTTCAATAATTTTGGTTCCTGTAAATGTTGGAACAGGTGGTAAATAGTTTGACCAATCAATAGCAGCAATATTTTGCTGTGCTTCCAAAAATGAAATGTTTTGCTTGGCAGTACGCTTGTTGCCAAAATCCAATTTTAGTTTGTCGTACTCCTCTTTAATATCACGCAAAAAATTGATTTTGGTTTCTTGATTCAATAAACTACCGGCAACGGTTACACTTCGAGATGCATCCAACACATGAACAACACCATTTTCAAATTCAGGGGCAATTTTAACTGCTGTATGCATTCTGCTTGTGGTAGCTCCTCCAATCAACAGAGGAATATCAATCTGCAATCGCTTCATTTCTTTTGCAATGTGAACCATCTCATCCAAAGAAGGCGTTATCAATCCACTTAAACCAATAATATCCACTTGGTGTTTTTGTGCCTCTGTTAAAATTCTATCTGCTGAAACCATCACTCCTAAATCTATAATCTCATATCCATTGCATCCCAATACCACGCCAACAATATTCTTTCCGATATCATGCACATCGCCTTTTACTGTTGCCAATAATATTTTTGCCGGGCCTTTTTCATCCGCTGCATTTTGTTCCAACGATTTGTTGTTTCTGCGGTCTTCCTTTTCTTGTTCGATGTATGGTGTTAAAACGGCTACCGCTTTCTTCATAACGCGTGCGCTTTTGACTACCTGTGGCAAAAACATTTTTCCTGCCCCAAACAAATCTCCTACTACATTCATTCCTGCCATCAACGGACCTTCAATTACCTCTAATGGCTTATTGTATTTTAAACGGGCTTCTTCTGTATCGGCATCGATGTAAGCTGTAATGCCGTGAATCAGCGCATGCTCCATTCTTTTTTCTACACTTTCTTTTCTCCAGCTTTCGTCTTTGATGGTTTCCTTTCCTTTTGATTTTACGGTTTCGGCAAAAGCAATTAGTTTTTCTGTAGCACCATTATCATCGTTGTTGATGTTGAGAATAACAGCTTCGCACAACGCTTTTAATGTGGGTTCAATGTCATCGTAAATAACCAACTGACCAGCATTAACGATGCCCATATCCATTCCGGCTTTTATGGCATGAAAAAGAAACACGCTGTGAATGGCCTCTCTAACATGGTCGTTGCCTCTGAATGAAAATGAAACATTGCTTACGCCGCCGCTTACTTTTGTAAGGGGCATGCGTTGCTTTATTTCATGAGTGGCTTCAATAAAATCTACTGCATAATTGTTGTGTTCCTCGATGCCTGTCGCAATGGCAAAAATATTGGGATCAAAAATAATGTCTTCTGCTGCAAACCCAACTTGTGTGGTAAGGATATTATATGCTCTGGTACAAATTTCAACTTTCCTTTCTTTTGTATCTGCTTGTCCAACTTCATCAAAAGCCATGACAATCACCGCTGCGCCGTAGTTTTTACAAATGATGGCTTGTTCAATAAATTTTTGCTCTCCTTCTTTCATGGAGATGGAGTTCACAATACATTTTCCTTGTACACATTTCAAACCGGCTTCAATGATTTCAAATTTGCTACTGTCAATCATCACTGGAATCTTGGCAATATCGGGTTCGGCTTGCAATAGATTTAAAAAGGTTGTCATTGCAGCAACACCTTCCAAAAGTGCATCATCCATATTTACATCTAAAATCTGTGCGCCACTTTCTACTTGTTGACGTGCAACAGAAAGGGCTTCCTCATACAATCCCTCTCTGATTAGTCGGGCAAATTTTTTACTACCGGTAACATTGGTGCGTTCCCCAACGTTTACAAAATTTGTTTCTGGTCGTACAACCAATGGCTCTAATCCACTTAACCTGAGATATGGTTTGATTTGTGTTTTCATTTTTAAACTTTTAAATTATAAACCAATAACTGGCAAAGCTCTTGGTGTAAATTTGCTAACTTCTTCTGCAATATGTTTGATGTGATCTGGAGTTGTTCCGCAACATCCACCCACAATATTTACAAATCCTTCTTTTGCCCATTCTTCAATAATGTGCGCTGTTTCATGCGGTTGTTCATCATATTCTCCAAATGCATTTGGCAGTCCTGCATTTGGGTATGCTGAAGTGAAACATTTGGCGATGCTGGATAATTCTTCGATGTGTGGTCGCATGTCTTTTGCACCTAAAGCACAGTTCAGTCCAATGCTCAACGGGTTGGCGTGAATCACGGAAATGTAAAATGCTTCTAATGTTTGTCCGCTCAACGTTCTTCCACTTGCGTCGGTGATGGTGCCGCTAATCATGATGGGCAGCTCTGGTAAATTATTTTTTTGAAAAAATGATTTGATGGCGAAGATGGCGGCTTTGGCATTGAGGGTATCAAAGATGGTTTCCACCAATAGCACATCCACACCGCCTTCATGCAACGCTTTCACTTGATCTTCATAGGCCAACACCACTTCATCAAAAGTTACGGCCCTAAATCCAGGGTTGTTTACATCGGGAGAAAGGGATAATGTTTTGTTTAATGGACCAATGGCACCAGCTACAAATCTAGGTTTATCGGGGTTGTTGTTGGTGTATGTATCAGCTGCAATTCTAGCGCATCTGGCAGAGGCCACATTCATTTCGTAAGCCAATTCCTGCATATCATAATCGGCTTGCGCGATGGTGGTGCTGCTGAACGTGTTGGTTTCTATGATGTCGGCACCGGCCTCTAAATATTGCTTATGTATGCCAATGATGATTGCGGGTTGTGTAATGCTCAACAAATCGTTGTTGCCTTTTACATCTTTGTGCCAATTTGCAAATCGGTCACCTCTGTAATCTGCCTCTTGCAATTGATGTCGCTGGATCATCGTTCCCATTGCGCCATCAATAATCATGATTCTTTCGGATAATATGTCTTTGATGTTTTTCATGTAATGCTATCGTTTTAATGCTGTGTTCATTTTAAAACACATCCGTATAAAAATTGTTTTACCAATGCAATGATTGTTTACATGCAATGGACAATAAAAACGATGATGAACAGAATAAAAAACGCTTGCAAATCCGAGGGCTGGCGAAGGAGATGTAGGACGTTTATTAGTTCAATGTACAACCACCTTGCAAAGCTTGAACAATAAACAAATCCGTCTTTGCAACGCCGCAAAGATAAAGCAGGAACCGGTTACTGCAAAAAGAAATTAGTTGATGGCGTTGATATAATGTTCAATGGGGATGCGGTTGCTGATGCTTTTGGCTAATGTCATTTCATCGGCATATTCAAGCTCTCCTCCAAATGAAATGCCTCTAGCGATGGTAGTAATTTTTATGCTGGCACCTTTCAATTTTCTGCTGATGTAATATACGGTTGTATCGCCCTGAATATTTGGATTAAGCGCAAAAATAAGCTCTTGTGTATTTTCCTGTGCTATGCGTTGTATCAGTGGCTCTATGTTCAACTGATCTGGACCCACCCCATCCAATGGAGAAATTACCCCACCCAACACATGAAATGTACCATTAAACTGTTGTGTACTTTCAATGGCAATAACATCTCTGATACTTTCTACCACACAAATAACATCTTGCTTTCGCGAGCTGTTGCTGCAAATATTGCACAGCAATTTGTCGGATATATTGTGGCAGCGGGTACAAAATTTAATTTCATTTCTCATCGCCGCAATGGTTTCACTGAATTGTGTTACTTCTTTTTGATTTTGTTTGATTAAGTGTAGTACCAAACGCAAGGCCGTTTTTTTACCAATGCCCGGAAGTTTTGCAAATTCATTCACTGCATTTTCCAATAAAGTAGAGGAGAAAATCATGCGGCAAAATTAATGGTAAACAAGCAGTTTTTGTTTGGGTAAATTAAATAGTTATGGTAAGTCGATGGTTCTTTCATTGTCCCAATCTGCTTTTATGGTGATTTTTTCTGAGATGAGCTGTGTTCTTTCGGGTTGTTTTTTTGTTGTATAATTTCCGGGGTCCCAAACGCCGTTGTTGTTTACATCATACAATATGCGAATTTCATAATCGCCAGGAAGTGTGCTGTTGATTTGCCATTCTGCCGCAGTGAGTGCATATTGGCTTTTGATGTTGTTGCCGTCCATAAAACACAGGATGGGATGCTCCTCGAAGCGAAGGTTTTTAAATGTCAATTTGAGCGATCCATATTCTGATTGTGTTTTGGTAGCAAATCGAAGCGTATCATTTTTTAATAAAGTCAAACCTGTAGAATCTTCTAATTGTTCTTTGTTCAAAATAAAATGATAAATCATTCCTGGCTCCCAATTGTGTTGTAAGGTTAATTTTTTTCGGCTACTGTCTACCGTTATACTGTAGTCTTTGATGGCTATATGGTT
>CAIQHJ010000188.1 GCA_903871575.1 uncultured Bacteroidota bacterium | reverse complement strand
GTGCATTAGTTGCTGCCATCATTTATGGAATAATTCATTTGTTTTTCCCAGGTGCATAAATAATAATAGGCTCACTTCATAGTTTTTCGTTTTCTTTGTGCATTATTTAGAAGGAAGTTTTTTTGCAAAAAGTATTATGAATAAAATTCTAGTTACAGGCGGTTGCGGATATATCGGTTCACATACCATGGTTGATTTAATTCAACATGGATTTGATGTAATTTCTGCTGACAATAACAGTAGAAGTAACGCCAGTATTTTAGATGGGGTTGAGCGCATTACTGGAAAAAAAATAAAAAATTATCTGGTTGATTTATGTGTTTTTGATGATACACATGCCATTTTTCAAGAAAACCCTGACATCGTTGGCATCATTCATTTCGCCGCATTTAAATCGGTTGGAGAATCAGTAGAACATCCATTGCGATATTTCGACAACAACATCAATTCTTTGATAAATATTTTGCGTTGCTGCGAAGAATTTTCGATACCCAATTTTGTGTTTTCTTCTTCTTGTACCGTTTATGGTAATCCTGATGAAAGTCCGGTTACCGAAGAAACTCAAACTAAACTTGCTGAATCGCCTTATGGTTATACCAAACAAATGGGCGAACAAATTGTACAGCAAACCGTCAACAGCAACAATATTCAATCTATTTTACTAAGATATTTCAATCCAGTTGGTGCCCATACTTCTATAGAAATTGGTGAATTGCCCATTGGAAAACCTGCAAATCTTGTACCGGCTATAACCCAAACTGCCATTGGCAAATTACCTCAAATGCAAGTTTTTGGCAACGACTACCCTACTCGTGATGGAAGTTGCGTTAGAGATTACATTCACGTATCCGATATCGCACATGCCCATACCCTAGCGCTTAATTATTTAATTGCACAAAAGAATACAAGAAATTGCGAAGTGTTTAATTTAGGAACAGGCAATGGATACACCGTTTTAGAAGTAATCAATACTTTTGAAAAAGTAAGCGAAACCAAATTAAACTATCAAATATCAGCAAGAAGAGCTGGTGATATCGTAGGCATCTTTGCCGACAATGAAAAAGCAAAACAATTATTGGGATGGGTGCCTCAATTTAATCTTGAAGACATGATGCGAACGGCTTGGCAATGGGAATTGAAACTGAAAAAATTAAACCAAAATAAATAATAAACCCAAAAGTTACAGTATGTTATCAAAAATACAATCAACAGGAACAAAAGACACAAGAAGTGGATTTGGAGACGGAATTTTAGAAGCAGCAAGAGAAAATCCAAATATCATTGCTTTGACTGCTGATTTAGCTGGCTCTCTAAAACTTAATGGATTTATTAAAGAATTCCCAGAGCGTTTTATTCAATGCGGAATAGCCGAAGCCAATATGATGGGCATCGCTGCTGGATTAACCATTGGCGGAAAAATTCCTTTCACCACTACATTCGCTAACTTTTCTACCGGAAGAGTATACGATCAAATTCGTCAGAGTATAGCTTACAGTGGGAAAAATGTAAAAATATGTGCTTCTCATGCTGGACTTACACTTGGAGAAGATGGCGCTACGCATCAAATTCTTGAAGACATTGGCATGATGAAAATGTTGCCCGATATGACG
>CAIQHJ010000187.1 GCA_903871575.1 uncultured Bacteroidota bacterium | reverse complement strand
TGCGGGAAGATTTATTGTTGAACGGTTTATGCCTACAGGAACAGGCATTGGTCAGCATGGAAAGTCATGGCAGTTTTTAGCTACACCAACCAACGGAGGGCAAACCATCAAATCGGCATGGCAGGAAGGTGCAACAATAGCCAATCAGAATTTGGTACCAGGATTTGGAACCCAGATTACCAGCAACAATGGGGGCAACCAAGCGGGAGCGGCAGCATTGGGATTTGATGTGTATACCAGCCCTGGGCCATCCATGAAAGTATTCAATTCGCTTGGTGTTTGGGATGGCATTGCCAATACCAACATCCCCATTTACAACCAAAAGGGTTACATGGTTTTTGTTCGAGGAAACCGTGCAACCACAGCATACAACTCACCTGCTACTTCAACCATTTTAAGAACAACCGGTAAATTGTTTGTGCCCAATTCCAATCCCATCCCTACATCCATCATACCTTCGGGCAAGTTTGAGGCCATCGGAAATCCGCATGCTTCTGCTGTTGACTTTTCTTATTTTGATAAAACAGATTATCCGGATGTAGACAACGCATTTTATGTGTGGGATCCTTTATTATTGGGCAGCTATGGTTATGGTGGCTATCAATTGATTAGTGCGGTTAACGGAGATTTTCTTCCCACTCCCGGCGGCACCGCCAATTATCCAACAGGTGTGAGATGCAGTACCATTCAATCGGGACAAGCATTTTTGATGCATGCAACCGGTGCAGGTGGATATGTAAGAATTCCAGATTCGGCTAAAGTAATTGGAAGTGCCAACACTTATCGTGTGCCTGCTACTGCAACTTCGAGGTCGTATTTGCGGATGTATTTGCATGCAGGTACAAGCACAAGCTCGCCTTTGGCCGATGGCGCAACCGTAGCTTTTAATGCAGGTTACAGCAATGCATACGATCAAAATGATGGGTTGAAGTTGTTGAATGCAGGCGAAAATTTGGGATTGATGCGCAATGGAAAAACACTGGCCATCGAAGCGCGGGCTTTGATTTCCAGAACAGATACGATATTTCTTGTAACGTCTCATCTCCGCCAACAAGCTTACCAATTGCGCTTTGCACCGGTGAATTTGGGCGAAGAAGCGCTGCAGTTGTTGTTGGTTGACAACTATACCCATATTACCCAGCGCATGAGCAATGTAGATTCTACCTACTTTAATTTTGAGGTAAATGCCGATCAAAATTCTGCGGCTGCCAGTCGGTTTTACATCATTTTAACCAAAGCCATCACGTATCCTTCTGGTCCCGTTTTAACGGCCGAAACACAGGCTAAGACAATTACAAATAAAACAGCCTTAGAACCAACATCCCTTTCCATATTTCCGAATCCAATTAGGAACAAACAAATACAATTGCATGCTCAACAGCCTTTAGAAGGATTGTATTTGTTAAAGCTTTTTAATGCAAATGGCCAATTGGTGAAACAAGCGAGATGCTCGTTGCAGCCCAATACATTTTATTTTACCATCGATTCTAAAGACCTGCCCACTGGTTGGTATCAGCTAACCCTCTCTAAAAGAAAGGATTGGCAATACACAACGGCTATCTACATTCCATAACGCTTGCTTTTTAATAAAGCAACACAATTAGTTAACCTTGAAATGCAGCAAAACGCGTTGTTTATGCTTACATTTGCGCTGCAACCGTCCTCCTGAAAATTTGGGTACCACTCCAAAGATTTTAAACCACCATACCATAATCCTGCGGGGTTAACAACGATTTTTATATTATGGCATTCAAACGCAATCAATTGAAGAAATTGACTTCTATTTATATGATGCGGATTTTGCATGCCCTCTTTCATCCGGTTTTTATGATGTTGGTTTTTTTTGTGTTGATGGGCAATTTCTCGAAGAGCCAAACCATCAGTTTAACAGCAGGAACCGCAGTTTGTGAAAATTTCAATACCCTTCCTTCGTCAGGAACAACAACTACACTTCCCAATGGTTGGTATTTTTCGGAAACAGGAACAGGAGGAAACACAACCTTAACTGCCAATGATGGGTCAGTAAATGCAGGTGATTCGTATAGTTATGGATTAACCGGAAACACAGAACGTGCATTAGGCGGATTAAGATCGGGTACAGTGAATCCAACTTTTGGGGCACGCTTTGTGAACAATACGGCAGCTGTCATCACCACCTTAAATATTTCTTATACCGGAGAAACATGGAGAGTAGGGACGGCAAGTAGGGTAGACTCCTTAATCTTTCAATACAGTACCAATGCTACTTCTTTAACAACAGGAACTTGGGTTGCTCAACCCAATTTAAAATATTCAAATACTGCAGCTGCTGCAATAGCAAGTGGTAGCATGTTGCATTCTGCTTCCATCAGCAATCAAATCACAGGATTGAATATTGCAGCTGGTGCAGAAATATGGATAAGATGGACAGATTTTGATGCAACCGGAGCTGATGACGGAATGGCCATTGATGATTTTTGCATTACGGCTCCATCGTCTTGCGTTACGCCAACCGCATTGGCATTTCTAGCGCAACCATCCAATACCACGCAAGATGCCACCATGACGAGTGTAACTGTAAAAGCCATTTGCAGTGCAACCGGACTCACCGCTACTTCATACACTGGTGCGGTTACCCTAACAGCTTCGGGTAATGGTTGTGGTTATGTATCGCAAACAGTGAATGCTGTTGCAGGAGTCGCTACTTTCTCCAACATTGTTTTCACCAGAAGCATTCAAACCGGAATTTCTTTAACCGCTTCGGCTACCGGCTTAACGTCAGTCATTAGCAGCACTTTCAACATTACTGCTCCAGCTACTGGAACAGCAACCATCACCAATATCGCAACCCAAAATTTTGAAGGTGCTGGAACTTGGGCTTATACCATTGGAACACCTACTTACGTTGGAACAGCAGGTTCTGGCGTTGACTTTTCGGGAATAAAGTTGCTGTCTGGCAATAATGTTTTGGCCAAATCATTTACATTTAATAATGCCGCTGGAGATAAAAAATCAACCAACACGTTTACCTTCAACAATGTAGTTATTCCTGCAACCTACGACAATGCAACCTTCAATTTTAAAATTGGCTCTATTGATGATCCCGCTGGAGGTGGCGTAGGTGTTGGGGTAGATAACGGCGACAACCTTATTATCCAAACCAGTTTGGATGGCGGCACAACCTGGAATACACTTTTAACCTATTTGGGTAGTAGTGATTATGTAGTTCCGCTTTCCGCCACGCCTATAACGGCTTTGGCATACAACGCAAATGTTAGCTATGCTAAACCATCTGCATTGAGTGCTTTTTCGGTAGTGTTGCCAACAAATACTACGCAGTTTCAATTTAGAATGACGGCAACCAACAACAGAATCAATGAAAACTGGGTAATTGATGATGTGTTGCTTGTGGGTACTACGATTCCAACCGGCGCGCCCAATCCTCTTCCCATTGTGAGCAGCTATACTTTACAAACTTGTCCCAATTCTTCCAATACGCTTTCTGTTGTGGTGTCTAATACTCAAGGCTTAATTAATTACAGCTGGTCGCCAAACACCAACATCAGCAGCACCACCATATCAAACCCTGTAATTACACCTACTGCAAACATCATTTATACTGTGCTTGTAACCGATGCTGATGGTTGTAAAGCCACCGGAACTGCAACTGTGGAAATGCCAACAGGCACCGCTGGCACTTGGAATGGAACAGTAAACACCGATTGGTTTTATTGTAAAAATTGGGGTGGGGGAATTGTGCCCATCAGCAGTACCAATGTTGCCATTGCAACAGGTGCCCTTAACCATGCTGACATTGATGCAACATCCGCTTATGCGCCAGCTAACGGCATCGCCTATGCCAATAATTTGACCATCAACAACAGCAAAATATTGAGCATTCAAGCCAATGCCAATTTGAAAATAAGCGGCAATTTGACCATACAGAACGCAGCTAAATTAGACATGACCAACGGCGGATTGGTAGACATTTCTGGTGTTTGGAGCAATACCGTTGG
Source organism: uncultured Bacteroidota bacterium (assembly GCA_903871575.1). Lineage (GTDB taxonomy): Bacteria > Bacteroidota > Bacteroidia > Chitinophagales > Chitinophagaceae > Ferruginibacter. The sequence goes on along the minus strand of CAIQHJ010000187.1, from coordinate 4,503 downwards.
CGCATTGGGATTTACGGCCGGTCTAGGCACCATCAATTATCAGGGCACAGTTGCACAAACCATTGCTCCCGAAAATTATTACAACCTCAGCTCCTCATCCACTGGAGCCAGAACCATATCTCCAACCGGTACCGTGGGCATTGCAAATGTTTTCTCACCCGGAACCAATAGCTACAGCTTTACCAACAGCACCATAAATTACAATGGCGCCATCAATCAAAATATTGCTTCGTTTGTAGCCGCAGTCACACCAGGAAAAACATACAACAACTTAATCGTTGGCAATGCCGGAACAAAATCTTTGGCAGGCGCTGTTGATGTAGAAGGCAAATTGAATGTAAACAACAACATCGTTTTGTCTTTGGGCAACTTCGATCTTACGTTGAAATCTACCGTTGCTAGAACAGCTAATGTGGGCATCATTCCTACAACCGCAACCATAGCTTACAATACCGGAAGATTTGTAGTGGAAAGATATTTGCCTACAGGCACAGGCGCTGGTCAACATGGAAAATCATGGCAGTTTTTATCAACGCCTACCAATGGAGGACAAACCATTAAGCAAGCCTGGCAAGAAGGAGCGAGTTTTCCCAATCAGAATCTGTTGCCCGGTTATGGCACTCAAATTTCTAGCAACAATGGAGGCAATGCAGCAGGTGCCTACAGTTTAGGATTTGATATGTATTCGCCATTGCCTTCTATGAAAACATATACCAATACAGGCACAACAGCCAGTTGGGTGGGTGTTCCCAATACAACTTCAACACCCATGTATAACGTCAATGGTTACATGGTTTTTGTAAGAGGAAGCAGAATAGATACCGCATTTAATCAGGCGGCAGAATCTACAACTTTGAGAACTAGGGGCAAATTGTTGTATCATCAAAATTTACCCGATACCATTACCATACCTGCAGGCAAATTTCAATCTATCGGTAATCCATATGCGTCGAGAATTGACATGTCGTTGATGGATTTCGACTTGCCTGAAAATCCATTCTTAACCGATTCGGGTCGTTCTTTTTATTGCTGGGATCCAACTTTGGCAGGTGCATATGGATTGGGCGGATATCAAACATTCTCTCCGGTTAATGATTATTATCCGGTTGTTAATTCTACCAATTATCCGTTGGCTATTGCCAATCGATTTGTGCAATCGGGACAAGCGTTTTTAATGTACAATCCGCTGGGAACGAATGTGCGCGTGGCTTTCAACGAAAATATGAAAGCCGATTCGAGTAGAAATACTTTTAAGATGGGTACAGATCGAGCCCGACCAAAATCGTTTTTACGGGCCTATTTATTTTCGGGTGCAGACAGTACAGCTGTATTAACAGACGGCATTTCCATTGCCATGTCTGCAGCATACAACAATGCGGTTGACCCGTTGGATGCCAACAAAATCATGAACAGTGGTGAAAATTTAGGCGTTGCTTTGGATGGAAAAATATTGTCTATTGTAGCACGTAAAATGCCCGTTGTTACAGATACCATTCAATTGTATTTTTCAAACATCAGAAGGCAGGCACATCAAATACAATTTGCACCAACCAACTTATCGAGCCTTTCTTTGAACATGTTTTTGGTTGATCGGTTTATGCAAACAACACAATTGATCAGCAAACAAGTGGCTACCCTTGTTGCTTTTGATATTACAACAGATCCAATGTCGTATGATGCCAAAAGATTTTACATCTGTTTTGCACGTGCCACATCTACCAACAACCACATCGCAACCAGTATAGGAAATCAAATGCTGGAGAAAAATGTAACACCCAATAATGATATCTATACATCCTTGGAAGTATATCCCAATCCCATTCAAACATCATCAACAACCAAGCTACAAATTGCTAACCTAGCCAATGGAAAATATCAATTAAAAATTACCAACATGCTTGGTCAATTGATACAGGAAACACCATTGGTGGTAACAAGCCAACACACTGCTATATTGCTCCATCACCGTCTTTTTGCCAAAGGCATCTACGCCATGAGTTTGTGGAAAGAAAATAAATGTACGGCTACCAACACGCTTATATTTCAATAGCAATCAGTTGCTTACAAAAAAAAATCTCGACAAAAAAGCAATTTAATTTTTGCGACGACGTTTATGTTAAAAAAATAAATTAATAAAAACTTGCATCTTAAAAAACCGATTTCTATTTTGTGTTTTAATTCTTGATTTGTCTTCAACTATAAAGTCAAATCCGTACCAATTAAATCCAGCCTACATCAGGGTTTTCCTATGTTAAATCTTTAATTGTTAATCAACAGTTTTTTGATTGAAATAAACAAATGAAGATGACAACGATTTCGAATTACAACAACATACGCACATCCCTGAGCAGTATTTTCTGTTCAGTTCATCATATAATACCATTTTCAGCTTACCAAAAAAAACATCAAAAATGAAACAATTGAACATTTCAGGTTCGTCTCGAACGGCCGGAAAAACAATCACAAAAAACAGCTTTATGAATGCCGCAAATTTATTTGGGGCCATTTTGCTTTGGTTGGGAATGCTTACGTTTTCTGTTGCAAGCTTTGCACAGACTGTTACACCTTTTACAGGTACATCCTCATGGACTTGTCCTGTTGGCGTAACTTCAGTAACCGTAAGTTGCTGGGGCGCCGGTGGTGGGGGTAGTACTGCAACTTCAAACGGAACCCGAGGTGGTGGCGGTGGAGGCGGTGCTTTTGCGCAATCATCAGTTGCAGTTGTTCCAGGAACGACTTATACTATTACAGTGGGTACAGGTGGTGGAGCAAATGCTGCAGGTGGTGATTCATGGTTTAGCACAAGTAGTACCATTTTAGCAAAAGGTGGTGGAGGCGGTACAAACAATTCTTCAACTGCAGGAGCCGGCGGTTCATCAACGAATTCGATTGGTAGTATTAAAGCTGTCGGTGGAAATGGTGGAACAGGTTCTACAGGTAATTCAAATGCAGGTGGTGGCGCCGCAGGTTTAGGCTCAGGCTCCGGACTTGCTGGAGGTAATGCTTCTGGCGCAACAGCCGGTACTGGTAACTCAGGAATTGCATCCAATGCAGGTACTGGAGCAGCTGGTGTAGGTACAGGTTCAAATGGCGGTACAGGTGTTAATTATGGTGGTGGCGGAAGCGGAGGTAATTGTAACTCTGGTACTACAAGAACCGGCGGCTCAGGTGCCGGCGGTTATGTCTCTTTATCGTATAATCAATTAACTTATAAATCTCAGTTTATTTCGGCTGAGTTTGGTTCTTTAACTTGGACGCCAGGTGAAACGCGTTCTGTAATTGTGAAAGTAAAAAACGTAGGTACTGCAGTTTGGAAAGATTCAACTGGCAGAGATTTAAATATTGGGGTAAAATGGAATGGCTGGACTGATTACCATGTTCGTCAGGATGTTGGAATAATAAACCCAGGAGATACGGGAACTTATACATTTTCAGTTACCGCATCAAATAATGCTGGAGCAGGCTACACTACACCATTAACTGCAGGTAGCAATAATTTAGTTTTTGATTTAGTGTATGAAGTGATTTCTTGGTTTGGTAGCAATGCAGGCGGAACTGGTCCTGGCAATGCCGCTTTTACCAGCAGCGCTGTTACAATCAATAATACATTATTTACTGCTTCAGGAAGTTTCACACCTCCTCCAGGTGTAACCAGTATTAAAGTGGAAGCATGGGGTGCCGGCGGTGGTGGCGGTTCAAGATCATCAACAGGTCAAGCTGGTGGCGGCGGCGGTGGCGCTTATTCAAGTAGCACTGTTACTGTTATTCCGGGTACAGCTTATAGTTATACAATTGGTTCAGGAGGAACGGCAGGCAATCCAGGAGGAAATACAACTTTTAATACGAGTACAGTAATTGCTGCCGGTGGTGCTGGAGTATCAAGTAATACAACTACAGGCGGTGCGGGTGGTACAACTGCAAATTCTACAGGTACAACAAAAAATGCCGGCGGTAATGGTGGTGCAACGAGCGGAAGTACATCCGGTGGCGGTGGTGGCGCAGGTGGTGAGTCTGGCGCAGGAACTGCAGGTTCGGGTACTGGTGTTGCGGGTGTTGGTAATGGAAATTATGGAGGTGATGGTGGCGCCGGTGTAACAGGAAATACAAATGGTAATGTGGGTGGCGCTTATGGCGGTGGTGGTAGTGGTTCAACAAGAACATCCAATGGAAATACAACTGGTGGAACTGGTGGTGGCGGATTGATTTTTATCTCCTTTAATACCCCAACTTATAGCCTCACGGGTATATCTGCTTCAAATACTTGTGCAAGTGAAATTTCAACAATAACATTATCAGCCAATGCGGCGAACTTGCCCGTAGGTAGTTATACGGTTACATATAGTTTAACCGGTTCAAATACTGCAAGCAACTCAACGGCTTCATTTACGGTAACTACTGCCGGGAGCGGAAGTTTCAGTACTGCTGCTTTAGCAAATGCAGGTACAACAACAATAACAATAACTCAAATTGCATCTACTAGTGGTAGCGTAAATTGCACTTCTA
>CAIQHJ010000186.1 GCA_903871575.1 uncultured Bacteroidota bacterium | reverse complement strand
TTACGAAACAATGCGTTACTCATATTTGGTTAATTAATTAGAATAAAAGACAAAAATAACAAAAAAAAAGTGGTGGATTTTATTAAATAAAATCCACCACTTTAATATAAAATTTAAGAAATAAAATCGAATTAATAACCTATGAGATAAGTATAATTTACTGTTGTAGGTTTACTATTGTAGTAAGAAACTGCAATTTCTTTTACCGCATTAATTCTTAATTTTTCTAAAGCTACTGCGTCATTATATACTTTCATCATCAATTCTAATTGTCTTCTTTCTTCAGCATCTACTTTAGTTGAAGCAGAAGAAATCAATGATTGTGATTCTTTATAACATGAAGTAGAAGGATCTATTTGGCTTAAAATATTTAATGCTGATCCATAATTGTTAGATGCGAGTTCAGTTTTAGCTTGTTGTAGTTGAACATTACATCTTTGATTTTGATAAGCTTTGTATGCCTCAATTGATTTTTCCTGAGCTTTCTTGTAACAACTTACTTCTTCAGGTATTGTCATTAATAATCCTAGTGCTTGTTGATAATCTTGCATTTTTACAAGACCTTCAGATTTAGATATTATATCTTGACAAGTTGATTCGTAATATTGAATAATTTTTGTTTTTCCTGTTTCGATGAATGTTTGAAAATCAGCATCTTTTAAGTTTATTTTACTTATTGCATTGGTTAACGCAGTTTGCTTTTCACTACCAATTCCCTTTAAGGGTTTATTTATTGATGCAAAAATCATATTATTGTTAACATTTTTGATAAATAAATTTAATTGGCAATTTATTAAAAGTAAATTTTCCATTCCACCTTCAACTGGTTTTGATTCATATATTTCAAATACAGGATAAATAACAAAATTGAAATTGTATCCTTTTGCCCCTATACCGTTACTTGTTAAAATCTGAGTTATTTTGGTTTCAAGTTTTGATAAATTTGATCTGTTGAGGCCTTCTACGTTCTCTGGCATTACTGTAGAAATTGCTATTTTACCAAAATTATCTTTTTGACAGAAAACAGAATTTACTTGAAATGCTAAGAATAATATTAAAATTATTTTTTTCATACTTAATTTATTAATTAATTAATTTCCCTTTTATTGTAACAATTAACTGTCCTGCTTGAGGAGTTGAAACTTCAGCATCTATTTTTAATGATCTTAAATATTTTCGGATTAATCTACCAAAATCTTCCTTAGGTTGATAATTTTCGCCTGTACTTTGGTTTTTTAAAGGCAGTTTTATATCATATCTAGTAAGTAAAGCATTACTACCACCACTTGGTTTTGCATAGTTTTTATAGACATTTTTTCCTAACCAATCACTTATCGATTCTGATAATAAGTCTCCATCGGTTCCTACTTCTGAATTTAAGTTAATTGGACTATCTCCTGAAATTGAAAATTGAAGGCTTATTTGTTGACCCTCATTAACTATATCCGTAAAACTAATTTGCAATTGATTAATAAAATCTTCTTTTATATTATCTACAGCTTTTATCATTAACTTATTAATATCATCTGTATAAAACTTTCCGCTTTTACCAGGTAAACTTGTTGATAATTTTGCTCCAGTAGCACAATGTTTTGCAACAAGAGCCAATGAAACTTCTGATCCGGTGTTACCTCTTTTTACATCTATATCTACAGTAATAAAGATATCAGCCCCAGAAGCGTCAATTATAGCTGTTTGTTCGTCAACTTGAACTCCGTTTGTGAATGCATTAGCTGTTTGTGTTTTTTCTAGCGTACCAATAAAATCATTTGCTTTAAATCCTCTTGTTTTTAGAGCATTATCTACAACGTTTAATGCGGTTCTAATATCAAAACCTTTCACGGGATCCTCAATTAGTGCTTTATAACTTTGACCAGTTACTTTTAGTGGCACAGTAATAATTGTTGGTTGTGTTTGATTTTTTTGCCCCCCACTGTTAGTTGCTGCATTTTGAGCAAATGATGTGATACTGAAACAAATTAGAATCGCAAAACAAATTATTATTAGTTTATTTTTTTTCATATAGATTGAATTTTAATAACCGAATTTTCTGATTAGTTGATTTTGTTCTAAATCTTTTCTTAAAGAGTTATAATTTATTTTTACATCAACTGAGATTTTCTTTGTTCCTTTTGTTCCTTCCATTTTTATTAAGTTAGAACTTTCAGTAGAAGACATCATGAATGTTTTGTAATAACCTTCATCAAATAACTTATTAAGATAAGTACTATGTTTTGAAGTGGCTTCATTTTCGTTGTCTATTAATGGAACATTTAATTCTGTTCCAGGCAACCCTTTAAATAAAAGCACTTTAAAAGCATTTTTTTGAGCATCGGTTACAGCCTCTAATTGACTTTTTCCATAACCAGTACTCTTTACGGCTATTGTACCTTGAGCTTCTTTGTATAGAAAATTAACTTCTCCAGAATATGGTTGATTAGTTATTTTAGGACTACAACTGTATAGTCCTAAAATAAATAATACGGCTAGAATTAAGTTTTTATTTTTCTTCATAATTGTTAGTCTTTTGTAATTACTAAAAGTTTTGCTTTAGCTTCAAATTTTGAATTAATGTCAATTCCTCCAGAACTAACTGAACAAGATGAGAAATTTTCATCTTCTACTTTTGAAATTTTCAATTCCCCTATTTCTTTTTTACGCTCTAATTTTTTTCCGCCAACTTCCATAATAGAAACTTCAACAACTTTAAGTCTATCACCTTTTTTTAAATTAAAAGCAGAACCTCCAGCAATTAAAACTTTAGAAGCGTTGCCTTTGCTGTCTTTTTCTTGTATTTCTACAATCGGGAAAGATGCAGGGAAATTTTTGCTCACAAAATCATCAATTTTATCTTCAATACCCTTAATCGCCTTTGAAATTGCTGCTTGAGGTGAAGATGGAGCTGTTCCCATCATTCCACCTAACATACTTCCTCCTTTTGGCTCAATCGTTTCAGATGTTATAACCTGACCAGTAGCAACATCAATTACTTTTAAGCTTATTGATAATTTTGCTTTATAAGTAATTGTTACTTGGCCTGTTGTAGAAGAAGGTGCTGTTTCCATACGTTCAGCTAGAGCTGAAATCACATGGCCAGATATTAAGTAATTGGCGCCAAGTGAAACTCCTTGTGCAATTACTGTTCCATCAATAAAATCTTCTGATTTTTGTAAGTCTTTTTCTTGTTTTAGAGCATCCATTTTAGAACGGTCAACAATATTGAACCTTTTAGTTTTTACAAACGCATTTGAAACTGTTTCTTGAATTGAATTGACATCTTGAAATGATGCTGCTCCTTGTACATAGGTAAAAGACATAATACCTACACCTGTCTTATCTTGAGACATTGAAGCAAAATTAATTCCAATAAGTAAAGCTGCTGAAAGAAAGATTTTTTTCATTTTTTTTTGCGTTGTCGCCACTTTTTTTAATTATTTTTTCCGTTTTTTTTAATGGGATCTGGACTCCATTTGCATTTTTTTTAAAACTATACAAATAAACGTAAATAATGTTATTTTATTATTAAAACAAAATCATTTTTTTAAGCTTCTCTATCTAATAAAAATCGAGCTAATTTTTCTAATTCCGTTTTTCTAGCGCTTAATACATTTATGGCCTCAAGCGATGCCATTGCTTTTTGTAAATACTGCTCTTTTAATACTTCCGACCATTCATCAACTTTGCAAGCTTTATATATCTCTAATACTTTTTCCACCTTATCTGCATCCTGATTATTTATCAACGTATGCAACGCTAGCTTTTGTTCATCATTGGCAACATTGAGCGCATGTATCAATAAAAATGTTTTTTTATTGGCTATGATATCGCCACCTACTTGCTTTCCAAATTTTTCGGGATTACCAAACGCGTCTAAATAATCATCCTGTATTTGAAAGGCGATGCCAATATTTTTTCCAAACGCATACATTTGTTCTTGATTTGCTAAAGATGCGCCACCAATTAATGCGCCCAATTGCATGCAAGCCGCCAATAACACTGAAGTTTTTAATGTAATCATGTGCATGTATGCATCGAAATCAACTGTCGCTATTTTTTCATAATCCATGTCCAATTGCTGACCTTCACATACCTCGCGCGCAGTTTTGCTAAACAATGCAAATACTTCCCTAAGATAGGATTCATTTATTTTGTTGAGGTGTTCGTAAGCCACAACCAACATCACATCTCCCGACAACAATGCTGTGGATTGACCATATTTGGTATGCACGGTAGGCATCCCCCTTCGAATGGGCGCTTCGTCCATAATATCGTCGTGTATCAAACTGAAATTGTGAAACAACTCAATGGCTTTGGCAACGTGCAATGCATCTTCAGCAATTGGTGCAAACAATTCATTGGCCATTAACACAGCAATAGGTCGTACACGTTTGCCGCCAATGCCTAAAATATACTGCGCTGCATCGTACAAATTTGCCGGACTTTCGGGAAATTGGCGTGGAGAAAAATCTTTTTCAAATTGTTGAGAAAGCTCCAAAAATGAATGCATAAATTGAATGTGATTTTGTGAAATTTAATTCAAAAACTCGGTTATTTTTTTTTCTTTTTATTGACAGCAGGTTTTGTTTTGGTTTGTGTAGCTCCTTCCATCACCCATTCATAATCCAATTGTCTTTTGGTAAGATTGGCGGCTACCACTCGTATTTTCAACTTATCTCCCATTCTAAATTTCTTTTTGGTGCGCATCCCTACCAACGCGTAATCGGCTTCATCGTGTTGGAAATCATCATACAGGTTTAAGTCTCTGATGCTTACCAGCCCTTCGCATTTGTGTTCTACGGTTTCAACAAAAAATCCAAATGATGCAACGCCACTGATGATGCCTTCAAATTCATCACCTAAAAACTGCTGCATAAACTCCACTTGCTTATATTTATTTCCAGCTCTTTCCGCTTCCATGGCGCCGCGCTCTCTTTCGCTACAATGCCTGCACCAGTCTTCCATTTTCTTCTCGGGCTTAATGTTTTTGTCGATACAATCCTGCAAAATGCGATGCACCATCACATCCGGATATCGACGAATGGGCGATGTGAAATGACAATAGTTTTCAAATCCCAAACCATAATGACCAATGTTTTCAGAAGTGTAAACGGCTTTGGCCATGGTTCTGATGCCCAGTTGCTCCAACACATGTTGTTCGGGCTTGCCCTTCACTTCACTTAGCAATTGATTGAAAGAATTGGCAATTTCTTTTTCGTTGTGTACATCAAAAGTATATCCAAATTTTCTTGCAAATGCGGCAAACGGTTTTAATTTTTCTTCGTCGGGGTTATCGTGAATGCGGTAAGGAAAAGGAATGGGTTCTTTATTGATTTTTATTTTGGAAACATGCTCGGCAACGGCTTTATTGGCCAATAACATGAATTCTTCGATGAGTTTGTGTGCGTCTTTGCTTTCTTTCACGATGATGCCAATGGGTTTCCCTTTTTCATCCAATTGAAACCGTACTTCGGTTGAAGAAAAATTGATGGCGCCATTGTCGAATCTTTCTTTTCTAAATTGTTGTGCCAAATTGTTTAACAACAAAATTGCTTTATGATGTGGGCCATCTTTGGTTTCGATGATTTGTTGGGCGTCTTCGTATGTAAAGCGATGATTGCTGTGGATGATGGTTCTGCCAATCCATTTGTGTTTGATTTCTGCTCGGTTGGTGATTTGAAAAATTACCGAGAAAGTGTATTTGTCTTCATTTGGACGCAGCGAACACAATTCGTTGGATATTTTTTCTGGGAGCATGGGATTCACACGATCTGGAAGATACACGCTTGTAGCTCTGGCATAAGCTGATTTATCTAAGATGGTACCTGGCTTTACAAAATGGCTAACATCGGCAATGTGAACACCAATCTCGTAATTGCCATTATCCAGGTTTCGAATAGAAATGGCATCATCAAAATCTTTGGCATCAACTGGGTCGATGGTAAATGTGAGGATGTCTCTGCAATCTTTCCGTTTCATGGTTTCCTCTCTGGTGATTCTGCCCGAAAGTTCTTCGGCTGCCATCATTACTTCTTTTTCAAAACTCAAAGGAAACCCAGCTTCGACGATGATTTCCTTCATCGCCATATCCGACTCACTTTGTGCATTAATTATGGTCTCAATTTCTGCTTGAGGTTTCTTGTCGTCTTTGTTCCATTGTATAAATTTCGCAATCACTTTATCGCCATGAACTGCACCATTGAGCTTTTCAACCGGAATAAAAAAATCGGGAATAGGCTTATCTCCAGACGACACAAAAAATGCGATGTTCTTATTGATTTCAACGTGACCGAAAAATATGGTTTGTTTGCGCTCGATGACATCTACAATTTTCCCTTCGAGTCGCTTGATGGAGTTACCTCCAGTTGCCACTTGCACGCGTACCAAATCTCCATGAAAAGCTTTCCCAAAATCGTTGGGACGCACAATAACATCCTTATCTTGGCCTTCAACAATTACGAAACCCATGCCGCTTCTGCTGATGTCTAACTTCCCTTTTAACAACTGAACTTGAGATGATTTCTTTGTATTTCCACCAGACTTTTTTTGCATAGATATATTATTAAAACCAATTGGTTTGATTACAAACGCAATGTACTGAATCTATTTGTTTTATGCCTATGCCTTAGCCGTATAAAGCAATAAAATATCCTTATTTTTGAAATCAACAATCATCATTTCAATATAGATAGTATGGATAGGAAAAAATTTTTGCGATTAAGTTCATTCGGATTGGCAGCTTTCCCGATGCCCCTTTTTTCAAAATCAGTTAACAAGCCAATTGTTATTTCTACATGGGACAGCGGGATGCCGGTGAATGCGGCTGCATGGAAGATTTTATCTGCGAATGGCAAATCGGTTGATGCGGTTGAAGCTGGTGCGGTATATATTGAAGACACGATTGATTGTTGTGTAGGCTTGGGCGGATTTCCAGATAGAGATGGAATTGTAACCTTGGATGCTTGTATTATGGATGAGCATGCCAATTGCGGATCGGTAGCAGGATTAGAACAAATCAAACACCCTATATTGGTTGCCAGAAAAGTGATGGACACCACACCGCATGTAATTTTGGTTGGCCAAGGTGCACAACAATTTGCCTTGCAAAATGGCTTCAAAAAAGAATCAGCAGAATTGTCGGAAAGTGCAAAAAACGCATATAAAGATTGGCTAAAGAAAAACGATTACAAACCAGAAATCAATATCGAAAACAAAAAAGAAAATGGTCCATTTGCGCCACATTTTTTTGAAGATGGCAGTCCCAATCACGACACGATGGGTTTGGTAGCGATGGATGTAGATGGCAATTTATCGGGCGCTGTTACCACTTCGGGAATGGCTTATAAAATGCATGGTAGAGTTGGCGATTCGCCCATTATTGGTGCGGGTTTGTTTGTTGACAATGAAGTGGGTGCGGCCACCAGCAGCGGTCTTGGTGAAGAGGTGATTAGAATTTGTGGGACACATACCGTAGTAGAATACATGCGACAAGGATATTCACCAGAAGCTGCTTGTAAAAAAGCATGTGAGCGCATTGTAAAAAGAGATCCCAAAAAAGCAGCCACGTTACAAGTAGGGTTTGTAGCGATGAATAAAAAAGGAGAATACGGGGCATATGCCATTCAAAAAGGATTTGTATTCAGTGTGAAAAGCAATACAGAAAATCAAATACATACATCCAAATACTTACTCTAATGAAGTTTTCCCTCGAAGTGATTGCATTCAATATTGAAAGTTGCATCTTGGCGCAAGCTGCAGGAGCACATCGTATTGAATTGTGCGACAATCCCGGCGAAGGCGGTACTACCACATCATATGGATTCATCAAAGCCGCAAGGGCATCGGTACAAATCGAGTTATATCCCATCATTCGTCCGCGCGGTGGTGATTTTCATTATAGTGATGATGAATTTGAAATCATGAAAACGGATGTTTTACTGTGCAAGTCTTTGGGCTGCGATGGTGTTGTTTTTGGATTATTGAATGTTGATGGACAGGTAGACATAGAAAGAACAAAGCTGCTTACCCAAATGGCTTATCCGATGCGTGTAACATTTCATCGGGCTTTCGACAGAGCCAACAATCCTCAGCAAGCGCTAGAAGATATTATACAATGTGGTTGCGATAGAATATTAACCAGTGGACAACAACCAACCGCTATGGAGGGAAAATTGTTAATCGCCGAATTGATTCAACAAGCAGATGATCGCATAGAGCTGATGCCTGGCAGTGGTTTGCGTGCAGACAACATCGCTGGTATTGCCAAAGCAACTGGGGCTACAGCTTTTCACAGTTCTGCCAGAATAAAAAAATTGAGCAGCATGCAGTATACACAACCCAACATGCAGGAACAATTAGAAACTGTGATGATAGATGAACAAGAAGTCAAGAACATGATTCATGCGCTAAATATGTTGACATGAAAAAGTTGATCTGTATACTCCTTTCTATGGTCACGTTTAAAGCACAATCGCAAAACATCGCCATCGAATTGAATAACAATTGGAGCTTCAAAAAGTCGACAGAAAAAAAATGGCTTCCTGCAAAAGTGCCTGGCTCGGTTTACACAGATTTAATTGCACAAAAAATAATTCCCAATCCATTTTACGGCACAAACAACGAACGCTTGCATTGGATTGATACATCCAATTGGGAATACCAACATAATTTTACTTGCAACGATAGTTTATTTGCCAGCGCCAATATAGAACTGATTTTTGATGGGATTGATACATACGCAGACATTTACATCAACAACAATTTGTTGCATCAAAGCAACAATATGTTTAGACAATGGCGGATCAACATCAAGCCATTTATCAAGAAAGGAAAAAACAACATTCATCTGTATTTTCATTCGGCTCAAAAAATAACGGATAGCATTGCAACATCACAATTACCAATTGTACGACCAGATAACAGTCGCGTATATGCGCGCAAAGCACAATATCAATTTGGATGGGATTGGGGCCCAACATTCATCAATGCCGGCATTTGGAAAAAGGTATGGATAGATGCATACGATACCATTTCTACAAGAGAGCATTTGCAAATTGAAAAAGACATAGTTCATTATACACTTCCCAACGACATTAAACTCATTCAGCAGCCAGATTCGTTTGGCGTGAGTTTTTACTTCGAAAAAAATGGTATACCCATTTACATGAAAGGAGCCAATTGGATTCCAGCCAGTATTTTCCCATCGAGCCTTACCAGGAAAGATTATGCACAATTGTTGATGAAAGCAAAACAAGCCAATATGAACATGTTGCGGGTTTGGGGCGGAGGAATATATGAGTCGGATGATTTTTATGACTTGTGCGATTCACTAGGCATCTATGTTTGGCAAGATTTTATGTTTGCAGGCGGCATGTATCCTGCAGATTCAAATATGTTATCCAACATCAAATCAGAAATCAAATATCAAATAGAAAGGCTTCGCCATCACCCATGCATCGTACTGTGGTGTGGAAATAATGAAATCGCTGAAGCATGGCAAAATTGGGGTTGGCAGAAACAATACCAGATGAATAACGAGGCAACAAAAATGATTTGGCAGGAATATCAAACGCTATTTAATGATTCGCTGCAAGTTTGGGTAAATTTATTTGATGGCAACAGACCTTATATTTCAACCTCACCAAAAATTGGTTGGGGACACCCAGAAAGTTTCAAAGAAGGCGACAGTCACTATTGGGGTTTGTGGTGGGGATTAGAAGATTGGGAATCCTTTAAAACAAAAACAGGTCGGTTTGTTAGTGAGTATGGCATGCAATCCATGAGTGATTTCAAAACCATACAAACGTATGCAGATAGCAGCCAGCAATTTTTATACTCGCCATCCATTTTATCACATCAAAAAGCCAATGAAGGATTTAAAAAACTAAACCATTATCTCACCAGGTATTTCATTGATTCTGCCCGATTGTCGACACTAAGTTTAAAAGACTATAGCTATATAACCCAATGTTTACAGGCATTTGTGCTCAACAATGTCATTGTCACCCATAGAAAACAGCAACCCAGAAACATGGGTTCATTGCTCTGGCAATTGAATGATTGTTGGCCGGTAACCAGTTGGAGCATTGTAGATTTTCTGGGCACACCCAAAGCAGCTTGGTATGCCGTGAAAAGGGCATATGCAGAAAATTCAGACAGTCAAATTGAGACAATAGACAAAGAGAAATTGAAGCGCAATCAACCGAAATTCAGCATAAAGATTATTGGAAAAAACAACATATCAGTTACGGCTAGTTGTGATGCACAGTATGTATATATTTCATCTGCATCATCCACGCTAAAATTATCCGACAATTTTTTCAACATCAAAAAAGGAGAAAGCAAAATCATTACTGTTGAGAACATGACTATAACATCGGCATGGCTAAAGAAATTGAGCGTATACTCTTTAAATGCTTTTTTGCTGGATAAAGCTGGATAAGCTGGATAGGCTGGATAGGCTGGATGCTGGATACTAGATGCTGGATACTAGATGCTGGATACTAGATGCTGGATAACACCAAACCACAATCAACAAATTAATACAACAACCTCACCTTAATCGTATTGTTTACTTTTCTTAGCAATTCTACTGCATTTTTGCTGATGCTTTTATCCAAGTCCAACACAACATATCCAATATTATCATTTGTTTTGAGATACTGACCTACGATATTTACATTGTTTTTACTTAGGGTTGCGTTGATTTGACTCATAACACCCGGTACATTTTTGTGGATGTGTAAAATGCGATGAGCGCCTTCTTGTGGTGGCAATGCCAATGCAGGAACAGTATGAGAACCAGTACTGATGCCCTTTTCGAGATACTGAAATAATTTCGCCCCAACATCTACGCCAATATTATTTTGGGCTTCTTGTGTGCTACCGCCAATGTGCGGGGTTAGCATTACATTAGATAACCCTTGCAGTGGCGAAGTAAAAACATCTCCATTTTTTTCTGGCTCTACAGGAAAAACATCTATGGCAGCCCCTCCCAAATGATGCCCAATCAAAGCCTGTTTCAATGCATGTAAATCTACCACTTCTCCCCTTGCATAGTTGATGAGTACCGCACCTTTTTTAAACCATTTTAGATTGGTTTTATTGATAAGGTTTTGGGTTGATGGCAATTCTGGCACATGCAATGTAACCACATCACTTTGCTGCAACAACTCTTTTAAATTTTTACTTTCCATTGCGTTCCCCAATGGCAACTTGGTTTCAACATCATAAAAAATCACTTTCATTCCCAAAGATTCTGCCAACACACTCACCTGACTACCAATATTACCATAGCCAACAATGCCCAAAGTTTTGCCTCTCAATTCGTGACTACCAGTGGCTTCTTTCATCCAAAATCCTTCATGCGCAGCTTTGTTTTTATCAATGATTTTTCTAACCAACATAATGGAAGCGCCAATAACCAACTCTGCCACACTTCTTGTATTTGAATATGGCGCATTAAAAACGGCAACCCCTGCTGCTGTTGCTGCTTGCAAATCAACTTGATTTACGCCAATGCAAAAACAACCGATGGCTTGCAATTTAGTGGCAGCTGCCAACACATTTTTTGAAATGTTTGTTTTGCTTCTTATGCCTAAAATATGTACTTGCTTGATTTCTTTCATCAATTCGGCTTCGCTCAATGCAGCCTTAATGCTTTTTACATTGGTATAGCCAGATGATTTGAATGGCTGCATGGCAGCTTCACTGATATTCTCTAAAAATAAAATATTGATTTTTTCCTTAGGATAACTCGTTGTTTTTTTTTCAGCCATGTTTTTTAATCCTTATTTTGCACAAATATATTCTATCGACACTAAATTATTTTATTAGCCGATTTTAAAATGCGATTAAAAATATTTTTACTTCCCATATCTATATGTTTTTGCTTGATTTCTTGTCAAAT
The DNA here is from genome assembly GCA_903871575.1 of uncultured Bacteroidota bacterium. Taxonomy (GTDB): domain Bacteria; phylum Bacteroidota; class Bacteroidia; order Chitinophagales; family Chitinophagaceae; genus Ferruginibacter. The sequence continues at coordinate 2,669 of CAIQHJ010000186.1, read as the reverse complement.
TTTTGATTCCAAAAAAGATATCGACCCATCATTAATGACAAATAGTTTTGCCATTCCTCAACCTACACCGTTGGCTAACAATAAAAAGGAATACCTCCACAACATCTGTGAGAATTGGTATAATTCGATGCTCAAAAACAGTGGTTTTAGTGGTGGCATGTTGGTGGCATCTCATGGCAATATTGTGTTTGAAAGATATCAAGGCTTTGCACACATGCATCAAAAAGACAGTTTGCAAAATCGCACGCCCTTGCACATTGCATCTGTAAGCAAAACTTTTACCGCTATGGCGGTTTTAAAACTCTTTCAGGAAAAAAAATGCAATCTGGATGATGAGCTATCAAAGTACTTCACCAATTTCAACTACCCCGGCGTAACCATTAAATCCTTGCTTAACCATCGGAGCGGTCTTCCCAATTATGTATATTTTATGGAAGAATTAGGATGGCAGAGAAATGAATTTGTAAAAAACAGCGATGTACTCAATGCACTGATCACGCAAAAAGATAAAATTAGAAACATAGAAAAAGCCAATAGGCATTTTAATTATTGCAACACCAATTATGTTTTATTGGCTTTGCTCATCGAAAAATTATCGGGTACCACCTACCCCAACTATATCAAACAAGCAATTTTCACACCATTACATATGGATGACTCTTTTGTGTATACAGATATTGATTCTATAAGAGCTACGCCCAGTTATGATTGGCGTCAACAAACGGCCGAGTTTATGAATTTAGATAAAGTATATGGTGATAAAAATATATTTTCAACACCAAGGGATTTGCTAAAATGGGACAGATTATTATATACCAATCAATTTCTGTCAGACTCAATATTAACTCAAGCTTATCAAGCTTATAGCAATGAAAAATCGGGCATAAGAAATTATGGTTTGGGTTGGAGGATGTATGATTACCCCAATGGCTATAAAATCATTTACCACAATGGCTGGTGGCATGGCAGTAATGCAGTTTTTATAAGACTGATAAAAGAAGATGCCACTATTATTTTAGTTGGCAACAAGTACAACAGAAACATCTACAGAGCCAGAGATTTAATTGGTGCTTTTGTAGAGCATTACACTGCCGACAATGCAGAAGAATAATTACCCAAAGAAGATATAAGCCAATCCAATGGATGTGATCACGCCAATCAAATCGGCTAGCAACATAGCACCAACAGTATAGCGTGTATTCTTAACCGATACTGCACCGAAATAAACAGCAATTACATAAAAAGTGGTGTCGGATGAGCCTTGTAAAATGCAGGATAATCTACCTGCAAAAGAATCTGCTCCAAATGTTTTCATGGTATCCACCATCATGCCTCTGGCACCGCCTCCGCTAAATGGCTTAATCAATGCAGTTGGCAAACCATCTATAAAGCGGGTATCCGTTCCCATTGCAATAAACAATGATTTCACCGAACCTATCAATGCATCAAAACTGCCGCTTGTTCTAAGTAATGAAATCGCTACCAGCATCCCTACCAAATATGGAATGATACGCACAGCAGTTTCAAAACCGCCTTTGGCTCCGTTGATAAATGCATCAAAGACATCAATTTTTTTGTACAAACCACCCAGAACAATGGCGATAAAAATAAATAAAATCAGACCGCTGCTCAATGAACCGGAAAATTGTTGAACGGCTGCTGTATTCAACGATTTTATATACACAATTAAAACAGCTATGATCGCAGATATCCCCAATATCCAAGTCAAAATGATGGGCTGAAAAACATTAATTTTTTGTTTGAAACTCACAATCAACATGGCTGCAATGGTAGCAACAAAAGTTGCAATCATACAGGGAATAAAAATATCCATTGGGTTAGCGGCTTTTGCTGCAGATCGCAATGCGATTATACTTACCGGTATCAGCGTCAATCCGGATGCATGCAAACACAAAAACATAATCTGCGAATTGGAAGCGGTTGATTTATTGGGATTCAGTTCCTGCAAACTTTCCATGGCTTTCAATCCAAAAGGTGTGGCTGCATTGTCCAACCCCAAAAGATTGGCAGAAAAATTCATAATCATATGTCCCATGGCTGGATGCCCTTTGGGAACTTCAGGAAATATTTTAGAAAAAAATGGACTAATGATTCTAGATAAAAATCTGATTCCGCCAGCCTTTTCTGCTATCGACAAAAAACCCATGAATAAAGCCAGAAAACCAATCAGTTTCAAACATAACGTTACAGCAGTTTGGCAAGTCTCGATAATCCCATCCGCCGACTGAATTTTAAAAGATTTCAATTGCGTGTCGCTTTCTCTGATGGTCTTTACATCTCCATCAGCAAAAACGCCATTGCTATCAACAATACCCACTATACCAGGTGCGGCCTTATCTACAGCTGTTCTACTCACCAAAAGCGTATCCCCGGTTTTACCGGTTACCATCGAACTAAAAATTGTGCTGTTCTCTGTAGTAAAAAACATTTTTGCAGCAGCTACGCCAATTGCTATAATAATAAATGCCGACCAAATGCGACTTAATGCCATGAGTTTAGATTTGGGAATGAAAGTACGAAAAATAAGAATGCGGGGTTTGGTGTTTGGGGTTTGGTGTTTGGTGTTTGGTGTTTGGTGTTTGGTGTTTGGTGTTTGGGGTTTGTTGTTGAAACTGCCTATCCAGCTTTATCTAGTATCCAGCATCCAG
>CAIQHJ010000185.1 GCA_903871575.1 uncultured Bacteroidota bacterium | reverse complement strand
GTAAATTGAACCGGTGCTATTGTATTTGTTTCCATTTGAAATAATTTTCCACAAAAATACATTCAAATTCTTCCTTTAAGTGAAAGCAATTTCCGAAAGGAGGAATTTGTTGCATCAGGTTGTTTACTTTTGTGTCTAAACTTTTAATTATGTTGGATAGTTTTTTCGTGTATCTACAGTTGCTGATGACTATTGGTTTGATCTATCTGTCGTGGTCTTTGCAATCTGAATTCAAAGCTTTTAAAAAGCAAATGGAAACGCAACCCGTAAAGAATGATGAAGGAAATAAATTAAGACTACAGTCATTAGAGCGTTTGACCTTATTTGCAGAACGTTGTGGCTTGGCGGCATTGGTAGCAAGGTTGGATTGTTCGGGATTATCAGCTGCAGCATACCATCAAGTTTTAACCAGTACCATTAAATCGGAATTTGAATACAACATCAGTCAACAAGTGTATGTGAGTCCGGAAGTATGGAATGCTGTTTCTCGTTTGAAAGATCAGAACATTTACGTCATCAATCACATTACTGCAAATCTGGCTCCACATGCCACTTCTATAGATTTAAGCAAATTGATTTTGGAATACAGCAACACCCCCAACGCAGAGATGAATGTCATTGTGTTGGATGCATTGCAATACGAAGCAAAAAAAATACTGAATTAAGCAAAACCAATGGAACAAAATATCGTTAAAACAGATTCGGGTATAGAAATTAAGGAGTGTTATACTTCAGAAAACATAACAGCTGCTGACCAATCTAACGCAGGAGAATTTCCATTTACAAGAGGCGTTCAATCGTCGATGTATCGTGGTAAGTTATGGACGATGCGTCAATATGCAGGTTTTTCGACGGCAGAGGAAAGCAATAAAAGATACCATTATTTACTCAATCAAGGTGTAAATGGATTGAGTGTTGCATTTGATTTACCAACGCAAATCGGCTACGATAGCGACCATGCGTTGTCTGATGGAGAAGTGGGTAAAGTGGGTGTTGCCATTGATAGTTTGGAGGATATGGAGAAATTGTTTGAAGGGATAGCGTTGGAAAAAGTATCCACATCCATGACCATCAACGCAACCGGATTTATTTTATTAGCATTTTACGTGGCTTTGGCCAAAAAACAAGGTGCCGATTTACAGAAAATTTCGGGAACCATACAAAATGATATTTTGAAAGAGTATGCTGCCAGAGGAACTTACATTTATCCACCACAGCCTTCGATGCGAATTATAACAGACATTTTTGAGTGGTGCAGTCAGGAGCTTCCGAAGTGGAATACCATTTCCATTTCTGGTTATCATATTAGAGAAGCTGGCAGTACGGCTGTTCAGGAAATTGCATTCACGTTGAGCAATGGTAAGGCTTATGTTCAAGCTGCATTAGCAAAAGGGTTGGATATTAATGTTTTTGGAAAGCGACTTTCCTTCTTCTTTAATGCACACAACAATTTATTTGAGGAAGTTGCCAAATTTAGAGCCGCTAGAAGAATGTGGGCAAACATCATGAAAGAATTGGGTGCCACAGACGAAAAATCCATGATGCTGCGATTTCATACCCAAACTGGCGGCAGCACATTAACGGCACAACAACCATTAAATAATGTGAGCAGGGTTACCATACAAACTTTGGCAGCTGTGCTTGGCGGAACGCAGTCGTTGCATACCAATGGATACGATGAAGCGTTGAGTTTACCAACGGAAGAAGCTGCAACAATTGCACTGCGCACACAACAGATTGTAGCGTTTGAAAGTGGTGCAGCTGATACGGTAGACCCTTTAGCTGGAAGTTATTTTGTAGAATCTTTAACCAATGATGTAGAAGCAGCGGCTTGGAAATTAATGGAAACCATTGATGCATTGGGTGGAAGTGTAGCGGCTATTGAATCAGGTTTTATGCAAGATGAGATAGCCAGAAGCGCCTACGAGTATCAAAAACAAATTGAAAACAACAGCAAGATAATTGTGGGTGTCAATACATTCCAAATCCAAAAAAATGAACGCATTCCCGGGTTTAAAATTGACGACAGCATACAAAAAATGCAATGCGAAAAAATTGCCTTGCTGAAATCTAAAAGAGATAACAATGCGGTGGTGGTTTCATTAGAACAGCTCACCAAAGCAGCAAATGCACAAGATAACATCATGCCGGCCGTCATTCAATGCGTGGAAAATTTATGTACTTTGGGTGAGATTGCAGATGCGTTGAGAAATGTGTTTGGGGAGTATAAGTAGGGAAATGTTTGTGGTTTGGTGTTTGGTGTTTGGTGTTTGGTGTTTGTGGTTTGGTGTTTGGATTGAATCAACCTTTTGAACTTTTGAAAGCAAACACCAAACCAAAAACCACAAACACCAAACACCAAACACCAAACACCAAACACCAAACCACAAACCACAAACCACAAACCACAAACACCAAACATTTCCCTACTTATACTCCCCAAACACATTTCTCAACGCATCTGCAATCTCACCCAAAGTACATAAATTTTCCACGCATTGAATGACGGCCGGC
>CAIQHJ010000184.1 GCA_903871575.1 uncultured Bacteroidota bacterium | reverse complement strand
CGATGCTCTTTTAATAACATCGGTTGCATACTATATGTCTTAATCTCGTTTTTATAAATATTTTCATAGCTGATTTTTAGTAGCCAACGATTTCGCAAAGCTGGATATATTTTTCCTATCCACTCATAACCATTCATTGCAATGCCTGTTTCAAATTGCACATGCTTATCAACATCGCTTTCATCCATATCTATCAATAAATTAAATCGCGTATTGATTTTTTGAATGGCTTGTCTGAAATCTTTAAAAACAGGTATCTCCGCATATTGATTCAACAAATTGGCCGCATACCTTAATCCTTCCCACTCTTCATCCGCCAACTGCAAAGCAGAAATGGAAAATCCCTGTTCCGCATAAAAATATCCCTTGTGTTTTTTGCTGTATTCTATTGGCGCATCATATCCAATTGGACGCGCCATTTTCATTTCACGAATATCTTTTTCTATTGTAGATGTAGATATCCCATCTCTGATTTTTCCTGAACAAGCTTTTGCTAAATCCTCAATGGTTGGAAATGGTTTTAATTTGTTAACCAAGCAGGCATCTATTACATAATACCTGGATACTGCAGATTTGTTTTTGGGCATGTTTTAAAAATAGTAAGTTTTATTTAATACATATGTTAAATTTATTTCTTTTACTACTTCTTCTTTTTATTAAGCAAATGCGATGTTCGTTATCTTTGATTTCTTTTAATTTCAAATACTCCTTTTTATGAAATCGATTCTTTATACTTTAATAGCAATTTGTTTTTTAACGGGATGTAATTCAAAAAAATCTAGCGTTCCTGTTGTTGCTTTTATTGATGCATTTCAGGATAATACGATCGCACAAGCCAAGCAAGGATTTTTTGATGCACTTCAACAAAATGGTTTCGATGAAAAAAAGGGAACTGTAAAAGTTATTTATAGAAATGCGCAGGGCGATATTCCAACGCTTACCCAAATTACAAAATACATGATTGCGCAAGAACCCGCGCTCATCGCCACCAGCCCCACACTATCTACCATCACTGCCATTCAAAACACAAAAGAAATTCCGGTTTTTATGATGGTAGGTGGCACACCTGCATTAATGAAATTGAATGACGCTTCGGGTAAAGAACCTAAAAATTTATTCGGTACCGGAGAAACACTAGGCTATATCGATACTTCATTTGGACTTATCTCCACATTTATCAAACCTAAAAATCAGAAAATAAAAGTTGGTATGATTTTTAATCAAAGCGAACCACAATCTGTTGAAGCGATGAACGCGATTAAAAAACGTGCCGATGCAGATAATATGGAATTGATTGCCCTTCCGGTGAATACTTCCGCAGATGTTCAACTGGTTACCCAATCTTTATTGTCTAATCAAATTGATGTGTTTTTTGCGAATCCGGATAATACCGTTTTTGCATCTTTTGAAACCATCGTAAAGTCTTGTAATCAAGCCAATGTGCCTATACTAACAAGCGAAGCAGGATTGGTTGCACGTGGCGCGCTTGCTGCATTTGGTCCCGATATTTATCAATGGGGATTTCAAGCGGGTTTACAAGCTGCTGAATATTTAAAATCAAAATCTACATCAAAACTACATTGGGAAATTGTACAAAATCGAAACAAAGTGTTCAATGCAGATGTAGCAAAAAAATACAACATCATCATCCCTGCGGATTTTAAAGCCATAAAATAATGAGTCAATTTTACCTAACGGCTTTACAATTGGCTTTATGCCTCGGACCAATGGCGATGGGCATTTTCATTTCCATGAAAGTGTTTAATATCCCCGACATTACCACTGATGGAAGCTATACTTTAGGTGCTGCAATTACGGCAATTTTAATGAGCAACCATTTGCCTTTATACGTTGTGTTGCCCATTAGCATGTTATCCGGCGCTATTGCTGGAACATGCACAGGCTTCATCCACACGAAACTAAAAATTGATGCACTGCTTTCTGGTATTTTAATTATGACGGCTTTGTATTCCATCAATCTATTGGTTATGGGGCGATCAAATGTTCCGCTTATAAATACCCTTTCCATTTTTGACATTGTACCTATTTTTGAAAACGCACAATTGAATCAATTGCTCATCGCTATTTTAATTGTTTCTTTTTTAATTTTCTTCATTATTTATTTGCTCAAAACAGATTTTGGTTTGGCCATGCGCGCTACCGGAAATAATCCCATCATGACAAAAGCGTTGGGCATTAATAACGACCGCATAAAAATTATTGGATTGGCTTTGGCAAATGCACTTACCGCATTAAGCGGATTTTTGGTGGCACAATATCAGGGCTTTGCGGATATCAATATGGGCATTGGTATTGTCATTACAGGATTGGGTTCGGTGTTGATTGCCGACACGTTAAAAAAATGGTTCAACATTAAAAAAATAAACGGTCAAATTATTTTAGTAGTTTTTGGATGCTTTGTATTTCAGTTTGTATTGGCATTTACATTATCCATTGGTATCGATCCGAATATGCTAAAAATGGTAACCGCAGTTTTTGTTTTGTTGATTGTAGCACTGCCAAAAATCAGCCAACGTTTGATTAAAAAATAATAACACCAATGATTCGTATTGAAAATGTATCAAAAGTATTTAATGCGGGAAATGTTGATGAAGTATCGGCATTAAAAAACGTTTCGTTAGAAATAGAAGCGGGTTCTTTTGTTGTAATCGTTGGTTCAAATGGCAGTGGAAAATCAACCTTGCTTAATTTAATCTTGGGCAGTTTTTTTCCTACTTCGGGAAAGCTATTTATTAACGATAACAACATTACACAATTGCCAGAACACGAGCGTAGCAAATGGATTTCGATGGTGTTTCAAAATCCTGCAAATGGTACAGCTCCTGATTTATCTATTTTAGAAAATTTCAGATTGGCTGCTTTGCGTTCTTCCAACAAAACAATGAAAATTGGTATTGATGATGATTTCGTTGAATTGGTGCGTGAAAAAATAAAAAAGTTAGACATGGGTTTAGAAGATAAACTAAATCAACCCATTGGTAGTTTATCCGGTGGACAACGACAAGCGCTTACCCTACTCATGGGCGTTATGGATAAAACGGATGTATTATTAATGGACGAACCTACGGCAGCCTTGGATCCAAAATCGGCTCAAAAAATAATGGAGTTGGCAAAAGAAATTAACGCCACACTTGGCATCACCATTGTATTGATTACACATAGTTTAAAAGATGCTTTACAATATGGCAACCGATTATTAATGTTTAAATCGGGTGTCATTGCAAAAGACATTAATCATGATGAAAAGCAAAATTTAACGTTGAATGAAATGTATGATTGGTTTGTGTAGGGGGTAGAAAAGGTTCAATGAGTTCAATGAGTTCAAGAGGTTCTATACGTTAGATCATTCTAACGTTCATGATATTCTATTAATTCAAACGGTTCAAGAAGCCTAAAACGGAAAACACTTCCAACCTCACAAGCGTCTCAAACCTTTCAAACATCTCTTCATAAAACAAAACAACCTGCTCAAATTAATGAACAGGCTGTTTATATTCGAATGAACGAACCATTAATATTTAACCACCCTAACCGTTTTTATAACATTTCCTTCCCTTAATTCTACCATATACACGCCGGATTTCAAATCATTTCCAAACGAAATGGTTTCATCTGAGTTAAAAGAAATCGTTTTGATTAATCGGCCTTGTATATCTAAAATACGCATGGCTATTTTAGAAGTACTTGGTGTTTTCACAAACATTTGGAAAGCGCTTGTACTTGGGTTTGGATAAACGTTTACTTGCATCGGTTCTATAGTCGCTTTCGTTGCTGAAGGTACATTGGTTCTTGTAATTAATTGTGTTACACAACCAGTGGTTATCAACTTCAACACCTTCTTCGCTCCTGCGCAACCGTTAGCCCCAACTGCCTGTACATAAATACTATCATTAGCACCAGCAGTTAAGAAACGAACTTTTATTTTCAAACCGTTACTACCGCTATCTAACACAGCACCTGTAGGCAAGGTCCATATATATGATACGGCACCAGTTACTGCTGTAGCAATGTATCTATTGCTGGTTGATGTACCCACTACAGAACATATACTTGTTGTTCCTATTAATGTAGCCGGTGCTGTCAATAATGTTGGTGCTAGGTTTGATAATTTCTGTGCTTTAGCAGGACTATTTCCACAATCAGAAGTGTATAACACTTTAATGCTATCGCCCGTTAATGCTGCAGCGTTACTGCTATAACGGATACGGATAACTTTTGAGGTTAATGATCCTGAATCTAATTCACCAGTTACACCTAATGTTCCAATTGGCATGCTCCACAAATATCCTTTGGCTTCTCCTGCTGTTGTAGTAGCAATCGGTAATGCAGGCGCTGTATATCTGTAAACACGAGCTCCGCAAATATCGCTTACTGTAGCAATGGTTACCGTTGCTGGTGCTAAAGGTGCACCCAACAAGGTATTGGTTAATTTGGTTGCTTTTGCTGCACCCAATCCACAACTAGATGTATAGGCAACTCTTATGGTATCTCCAGCAGCAGCCGCGGCATTTGATGAATAAATCATAACAATCGTTTGTGAATTTACTTCACCAGAATCTAGTGTTCCGGTTGAACCTACTGTACCCTCAGCTGGTAAAGACCATAACCAACCTGTTGCTGCTGTAGCGGTGGTGGTAGATGCTACCAAACCTGCTGCAGTATAACGATATTTTCTAGCACCGCAAACATTAGTAACCAATGGTGTTACGGTTACCGTTGCTGGTGCTAATGGCGCAGCAATTGAAGTGTTTGTAAGTTTAGTTGCTTTTGCAACACTCAATCCACAAGCTGATGTAAATGCTACCCTTATGGTATCTCCAGCAGCTGCTGCAGCATTTGAAGTGTACTTCATTATTATCGTTTGTGAATTTACATCTCCAGAATCAATTGTTCCTGTTGATCCTACTGTTCCTTCTGCTGGTAACGACCATAACCAACCTGTTGCTGGCATTGCCGTTGTTGTAGCTGCCGCTAATGCAGATGCAGAATATCTGTATTTTCTTGCACCGCAAATATTCGTCTGTACGGCAGTAACTGTAACCGTTGTTGGCGCTAGCGGTGCAGATAGTAACGTATTTGTCAATTTCAATGCTTTCGCTACGCTGTTGCCACATACTGAGGTGTAAGCAACTTTAACACTATCTCCTGTTACGGCAGCACTGTTCATTGAATACGTAACGGTTATGATCTGAGATCCGATATCGCCTGAATCAATAATCGCATTCTCTCCCAACGTGCCTTTGAATGACCAGACATATCCTGTTGCCACTGCTGCTGTAGCTGTAGCTGCTGGTAAAGATGGAGCGATATATCGATATCTTTTAGCACCACACGTATTTATTGAAATAGCTGTAGCAGTGATACTTGCTGGTG
>CAIQHJ010000183.1 GCA_903871575.1 uncultured Bacteroidota bacterium | reverse complement strand
ACCCATCTATTGCCAAAAGTGATGGCGCCAATATGTTGCATCTAGATTTGTTGGAACCTTTATTGGAGAAATTAGTGGCGTTGAGAAAAGCCATTATATAAAGTTTGGCAGGTTCAAAAGGTTTGAGATGCTAAAAAAACAAGTTGAACGTAATGAACGTGTTGAACCTTTTAAACATTTAATCAAATACCAGCAGGATTGCGCTTTGTTAGTCTAACGTATTTTTTTACATTCATCCAAAAAGCCACGAATAAATAAACGATTAATGGGGAGCCCATGGTTAGAAAAGAAATGTAAATGAAATACTTTCTGATTATACTGGTGGCAATGCCCATTTTCTCACCAATGGCGGTGCATACCCCAAAAACATGCCACTCTACGAAATACTTAAGCTTATTCATATCAGTTAAAAATACTGAATTTTTTCTGTAAAATACTAACGCGGTTTTAGTAATTTCGCCCGCAGACAATTTTTTGTTGTTTGGCTTCATATTTCCAACCGATGCTTTAAATAATTTTAAATAAAAAATACAATACCATGGCTTTCGACATTGAAATGATTAAAAAAGTGTATGCCAATTTCTCTGAAAGAGTAAACGCAGCCCGCACAGCTGTTGGCAAACCTTTAACCCTAACTGAGAAAATTTTGTATGCCCATCTTTGGCAAGGCAATGCCACACAAGCTTTTGAAAGAGGAAACGCTTATGTAGATTTTGCACCAGACAGAGTGGCCATGCAAGATGCCACCGCACAAATGGCCCTGCTACAATTCATGCAATCTGGCCGTGCTGCCGTTGCTGTTCCAAGCACCGTGCATTGCGACCACTTAATCGAAGCCAAAGTAGATAGCAAAACAGATTTGACCCGTGCAGTTTCTGAAAGCAGTGAAGTGTATGACTTCTTAGCTTCTGTTTCCAACAAATATGGCATTGGCTTTTGGAAACCAGGCGCCGGTATTATTCACCAAGTAGTATTAGAAAACTACGCCTTTCCTGGCGGTATGATGATTGGAACAGATAGCCATACAGTTAATGCTGGTGGTTTGGGAATGATAGCAATAGGTGTTGGTGGTGCTGATGCTTGTGATGTAATGGCTGGCTTGCCTTGGGAATTGAAAATGCCCAAACTAATTGGCATCAAACTAACAGGCAAGCTTAACGGCTGGACTGCTCCCAAAGATGTGATTTTGAAAGTTGCAGGCATCCTCACCGTAAAAGGTGGAACTGGCGCTGTAGTTGAATATTTTGGTGAAGGTGCCATCAACATGAGTTGCACAGGTAAAGGAACCATTTGTAACATGGGCGCCGAAATTGGTGCAACCACGTCTACTTTTGGTTACGACGAAAGCATGAGCCGCTATTTAAAAGCAACAGGAAGAACTGAAATTGCGGATATGGCCGACCAAATTAAAGATTGCCTTACTGGTGATCCTGAAGTGTATGAAAACCCTTCTGCCTATTTTGACGAAGTAATCGAAATCAATTTAAGCGAATTGGAACCTCACTTAAACGGACCATTTACACCAGATTTAGCAACACCCATATCCAAAATGAAAGCAGCAGCCGCTGAAAACAATTGGCCAACAAAAATTGAAGTGGGATTGATAGGCAGCTGCACCAACTCTTCTTATGAAGATATCAGTCGCTCTGTAAGCTTAGCAAAACAAGTTGCCGAAAAAGGATTAAAACTGAATGCAGAATTCACCATAACACCTGGTTCTGAACAAGTGCGTTATACCATCGAAAGAGATGGCTTCTTAGAAGTATTCAACAACATTGGCGCTACCGTTTTTGCAAATGCATGCGGACCTTGCATCGGCATGTGGGCAAGAGTAGGTGCCGAAAAAGCAGAAAAAAATACGATCGTTCATAGCTTCAACAGAAATTTTGCTAAAAGAGCAGATGGCAATCCAAACACGTTTGCTTTTGTTGGCTCTCCAGAAATTGTAACAGCTCTAGCTATCGCCGGTGATTTAAACTTCAACCCTTTAACAGATACACTTACCAACGATAAAGGCGAACAAGTAAAATTAGATCCTCCAGTTGGCGACGAATTACCAACCAAAGGCTTTGCGGTTGAAGATGCAGGATATCAGGCACCAGCCGAAGACGGAAGCAAAGTGGAAGTTTTGGTAGCTCCAACCAGCAGCAGATTACAAATACTTGAACCATTTGCAGCTTGGGATGGCAACGACTTAAAAGGATTGAAGCTTCTCATCAAAGCAAAAGGAAAATGTACCACCGACCATATATCCATGGCAGGCCCATGGTTGAAATTCAGAGGACACTTAGATAATATTAGCAACAACATGCTGATTGGTGCGGTTAACTTTTTCAATGAAAAAACAGACAACATTAAAAACCAATTGACTGGCGAATACGGAAAAGTTCCAGATACGCAACGCGCTTACAAAGCCGCTGGTATTGGATCTATTGTTGTAGGTGATGAAAATTATGGCGAAGGTTCTTCTCGTGAGCATGCTGCAATGGAGCCTCGTCACTTAGGTGTGAGAGCTGTTTTGGTAAAGTCTTTCGCACGCATCCACGAAACCAATTTGAAAAAGCAAGGTATGCTGGCTTTGACATTTGATGACAAAGCAGATTATGAAAAATTCAGAGAAGATGATTCCATTGATATTATGAGCCTAACGTCATTTGCGCCCAACCAAAAACTTCAATTGGTGTTAAACCACAACGATGGCACACAAGATGTAATCAACGTTAATCATTCTTACAATGAACAACAAATTGAATGGTTTAAAGAAGGTGCCGCTTTAAATATCATCAGAAGAGATTTCGCTAACAAGCAATAATACTTCTAAACGCATAAAAAAAACGCGAGGCAGTTGTCTCGCGTTTTTTTATGTATGCTTTCTGTGTGATGTCAGTTTTTCGAATCAAATCGTTTCAAACCATACTTTAGCCTTGTCATTCCAATCGCCATTGTAATTGATGGTCAGCTCCTCTCCCTTTTGCAATTCCCTTACCGTTTTCACAAAAATAATTTCCTCCTCAAAATCCATAAAATATTCGCAATTGCTTTCATAAGCGTGATTGTACATCGGAATAAAACCCAAAGCCATACAGCATTTATCTTTCTGCTCACCCCACTCAAAAATATAATCGTGCAACAACGTTTTATCTAAATGTATTCGATCTGTTTTTTGCATGACGATGACCGGAGATATTTCCACCACCACCCCTGCGGGAATTGCTTCAGTTGTAAAAACACACTTCCCTTTTTTTTCTAAGAAATCTATATATAATGAAGGATGAATCATATTTTAATCGCAATAAAAAACTAATTTACAACGCAATACGAAATTACAGCATTCAGCATTGTTTTATTTAGGTAAATTGTCTGCGTTATGGCATTAGAAATGGACGATATCTCTTTACAAGATCAGTTTGAAGAGGTGATAGCTTCTGAGGACAAACTCACCATACAGGAATTTCTAAACGACCAAAACATCAGTGATGTTGCAGACCTTATTTACGAAAATCCTGATTTTGAATCTCAAATCATTTCTCATTTATCCATTCATCGGGCTGTTGGCGTATTTAAAATATTAGATCCCAACGAGCAAAAAAAAATCATTAAAGACTTACCACCTTTCAAATCAGCCGAATTACTCAATGAATTGCCAGCTGATGACCGTGTGGCCTTTTTAGAAGTATTGCCCAATAGCGTTGTGCGCGAACTCATCAAAACTTTAAATCCGGAAGAAAGAAAAATAACCCTCGAATTGATGGGTTACCCCGAAAATAGTGTAGGCCGATTGATGAACCCCGACTATGTTTATGTGTACGAATACAATACAGTAAAAGAAGTTTTAGACACCATCAGAAGATTTGGAACCAATAGTGAAACTGTTGATGTGATTTATGTAATCAATTACAAAGGTGAATTATTGGATGACATTCGTATTCGCGATATCATACTTGCATCTCCGGATGCCAAAGTAAATGAACTCATGGATGAAAGATTTATTTCGTTGCATGCCCACGACGATCAGGAATTAGCCAACGAAGCATTCAAAATGAATAATCGGGTAGCCTTACCTGTTACCGACGAACACAATGTACTACTGGGCATCATCACCATCGATGATGTGCTCTGGATTGCCAATGAAGAATTTAGTGAAGACATTCAAAAAATTGGAGGTACCGAGGCATTGGATGAACCCTATTTGGATATTCACCTGCTCAAGCTTTTGAAAAAAAGAGTTGGTTGGTTGATCATCTTATTTTTAAGTGAAATGCTGACCGCCTCTGCTATGCAATTTTTTCAACATGAAATAGAATCTGCTACCGTATTGGCTTTGTTCATCCCCTTAATAATGAGCAGCGGAGGCAACAGCGGTTCTCAGGCTTCAACCCTAATCATCCAAGCCATGGCATTGGGTGAACTCACCATTTCAGATTGGTGGAGGGTAATGAGAAGAGAAATCATCACCGGCTTTCTACTGGGTTTAATCCTGGGTAGCATTGGTTTCTTGAGAATCATCATCTGGCAAAATTTACACATTTTCAATTATGGAGAACACTGGAATTTGTTGGCCTTAACCATTTTCTTTTCGTTGATTGGAATCGTTTTATGGGGAAGCTTGATGGGCTCGATGTTGCCCATCATTTTAAAAAGATGCAAACTAGATCCTGCAGCATCTTCCGCACCCTTTGTGGCCACCTTGGTAGATGTAACTGGAATCGTAATTTATTTTTCTGTTGCTTACCTATTTTTAAAAGGCATCATGCTGTAATTTCCAATTTGATAATTTAGATTTTAGATTTTTAATTATTAACTTGTGCCATAGAAATATGAAATTGAGGCAGTTGTGCTTTCGATTGATATTTCATACTCATCTTGTAATAAAATAATTTTTATATTATGTGTGGAATAGTTGGATATACCGGTTCAAGAAAAGCTTATCCGGTAATACTTAAAGGCTTAAAAAGATTAGAATATAGAGGGTACGACTCTAGCGGTGTTGCGCTTTTGAAAGATGGCGTTCTCAATGTTTACAAGAAAAAAGGAAAAGTTGCCGAATTGGAAGAATCCATGATTGGAGAAAATATCGATGCACAAATCGGAATTGGTCATACACGATGGGCTACCCACGGCGAACCAAGCGATCGCAATGCTCATCCACATGCTTCCAAAAGTGGAAAAATTGCCATGATTCACAACGGCATTATCGAAAACTATGCATTGATCAAACAAGAGCTGGTTAACAAAGGTTACGAATTTAAAAGCGATACCGATACTGAAGTTTTACTCAACTTTATTGAAGACATCAAAAACAACAACGACTGTAGTTTAGAAGATGCCATTCGCATTGCGTTAAAAAGAGTTACCGGAGCATATTGTATTTTATTGATTGAACAAGACAATCCAGATACCATCATCGCCGCTAGAAAAGGAAGTCCGCTGGTGATTGGTATTGGAAAAGGTGAACATTTTCTGGCCAGCGATGCATCTCCAATTATTGAATACACCAAAGAAGTTGTGTATGTAAATGATTATGAATTGGCGATTGTTAAACCAGATGAGTTAATTTTAAAAAACCTGGGCAACGAAAAAATCACACCCTTTATTACGAAATTAGACATGGAATTGGCGGCAATAGAAAAAGGTGGTTACGACCATTTCATGTTGAAGGAAATTTATGAACAACCCAGCACCATTTTTGATTGCTTACGCGGAAGATTAGACGCCAAAGAAGGCAGCATCAGAATGAGCGGAGTTGATTTAAACATTGAGCAAATCATGAACGCCAACCGCATCATGATTGTTGCTTGCGGAACCAGCTGGCATGCAGGTTTGGTGGCAGAATATATAATTGAAGAATTGTGTAGAATTCCTGTTGAAGTGGAATACGCCTCTGAATTTAGATACAGAAACCCAATCGTAAACAAAGGCGATGTAATCATAGCTATTTCTCAAAGTGGAGAAACCGCCGATACATTGGTTGCGCTTGAAAAAGCAAAAGAAAATGGAGCATTTATTTTTGGTGTAGTTAATGCAGTTGGTTCATCCATCGCCAGAATTTCTAACGCTGGTGCATACACACATGCCGGTCCAGAGATTGGTGTTGCTTCCACAAAAGCATTCACCGGCCAATTGGCTGTACTCATGATGGTTGCATTAAACATTGCCAAACACAAAGGCACCATCACCGCAGAACGATACAACAACCTCTTGCTCGAATTGGAACAAATTCCTGAAAAAGTAGAAGCCATTTTAAAAAATGCAGCCGACATCAAAGCCATAGCCGAAAAATACAAAGACGCTACTGATTTCCTTTTCTTAGGTAGAGGCTACAATTTTCCAGTTGCCCTAGAAGGCGCTTTGAAACTAAAAGAAATCTCTTACATACATGCAGAAGGCTATCCCGCCGCAGAAATGAAACACGGTCCAATTGCCTTGGTTGACGAAAACTTACCCGTTGTTTTCATTGCAACCAAAGATCCTTATCACGAAAAAATCGTGAGCAATATGCAAGAAATAAAAGCCAGAAAAGGAAAAATCATTTCCATCTATACAGAAGGCGATACAACTAGCCCTGAATTGAGTAACGATTCTTTTGCTATTCCTCCTGCAGATGAACTGATTGCGCCAATACTTACTGTTATCCCATTGCAATTGTTGTCATATTATGTTGGTGTTGCAAAAGGTATTGATGTAGATAAACCCAGAAATTTAGCAAAAAGCGTAACCGTAGAATAAATAAAAAGGCAGTGAATTTCACTGCCTTTTCTTTCAATACCAACACAAATGAAAACGGAAATTTTTATTTAAATTCAAATGAAATTCTGTTGAATTTTGTACCTTCCTAAACGCAGTGATTGAGCTTATTATTTATCAAAAGACAAGCATTACCAAAAATGAACATCATCAATAAATTCCCTGTAGCAGAAATTGGATATAATTTTATTGAATCAAAATACCTTCCCAAAGGAAAAAACGAATATTACCTTAGAAACGCACAGCTCCAAACTACACAGCAATATTTCTCTTTAACCGAGAAACAAATTCAAGTGTTGTTGCAAAATGGAAACCATTGCGATAATTGGAATGATGTTTTGGTCTCCAAAAAATTCAATACGGCCTTGGTTAAAAATTGCACATTTTATGGACTAGTTCGAATTGGCAACCTCTCTCCTTTGTACCACGAGTTTCACAATTTCAAAATGCCCGAAGGTATTTACAACAGCACCATCATCAGCTGCGATCTAGGGAATCACGTTTGCATAGACAATGTCAATTACTTGAGTCACTACATTATTGAAGATGATGTAATGATTGCCAATGTGAATGAAATTGCTACCACAGACAAAGCAAAGTTTGGTAATGGCATTTTAAAAGAAGGTGAATTAGATGAAAAGCAACGCATGGGAATTGAAGTATGCAATGAAAACGGCGGAAGAAAAATCATCCCTTTTGACGGCATGCTTGCTGGCGATGTTTTTATGTGGAGTAAATACAGAGGCGATGATTTGTTGATGCAAAAATTCACGGAATTAGCAGATAAAAAATTTGATCACAGAAGAGGTTTTTATGGAAGAATAGGCACACGAACCATTATAAAAAATTGCAAAATCATCAAGGATACATTGATTGGTGCAGATGCTTATATCAAAGGTGCTAACAAATTGAAGAACATTACCATCAATAGCGATGCAGAAAGAAAATCGCAAATTGGCGAAGGCTGTGAATTGGTAAACGGAATAATTGGTTATGGATGCCGAATTTTTTACGGTGTAAAAGCCGTTCGATTTATTGTTGCCTCTCACTCCCAATTGAAATACGGCGCCAGATTGATTAACGCCTATCTTGGAAACAACTCCACCATTTCTTGCTGTGAAGTATTGAACAGCTTAATTTTCCCTGCGCACGAACAACACCACAACAACTCTTTTTTGTGTGCTTCGCTGATCATGGGACAAAGCAACATTGCTGCAGGCGCTACAATTGGCAGTAACCACAACAGTAGAAGTGCAGATGGCGAAATTGTAGCTGGTAGAGGTTTTTGGCCTGGCTTATGCGTAAGTTTGAAACACAATTCCAAATTCGCTTCTTTTTGCATCATTGCAAAAGGTGATTATTCTGCAGAACTCAATATCCCCATTCCTTTCTGCTTAATTAGCAACGACCTCGCCAACGACAGATTGGTGGTGATGCCTGCTTACTGGTTTATGTACAACATGTATGCATTGGCAAGAAATGCTTGGAAATATGAAGATCGAGACAAACGTTTGCAAAAAGCACAACACTTGGAATTTGATTATTTAGCGCCAGATACCATCAATGAAATATTTGATGCACTTGCTATTTTAAAACAATTAACCGTCAACGAAAAAGGCGAGGCGGAAATTACCGGATGGGAAAACAGTCAGCGAAAAATTGTCATCACAAAAGTCGCTCAATCTATACGCACTTTTGAAGAAATGATAAAAGTGTATGCGGCCAATCAATTGCTGAAACATATTGCATCACACAAAATAAAAGACTTTGATGCATTGCAATCATCCATACAAATTAAAAAAACACGGACAACATGGATCAATATTGGAGGACAATTGATTCAATCAGATGAGATTACGAAATTACACAAGGGCATCAAAAACAATAAAATTAAAAGTTGGGATGCCATTCACCAGTTTTATCAAACACAATCAACTAACTATTCTAATGATAAACTGACACATGCCATCAGTAGTCTCACAGAACTTTATCAAATCAATAAGAACAGCTTCACAGCTGCTACATTAAAATCACTACTAACCGATGCCATTGCCATAAAAGAGTGGATGACCAAAGGAATTGAAACGGCCAGAGCCAAAGACTACAGCAATCCGTATAGAAAAATGGTGTATGAAAACAATGAGGAAATGAACAATGTAATTGGAAAATTGGAAGACAATCAGTTCATCAAGGAACAAATAGCAGAAATGGCGACGTACAAAAAACAAACACTTGCATTGGTAAAGAAATGGAAGTTGTAATGGTTATTCTATAAAATATTGCAATGCCAATTCATAACCGCGCAACCCTAGTCCGCTGATTACACCTTTTGCTTTTGCAGAAACATAAGACAGTTTGCGAAATTCTTCTCTTTCAAAAATATTGGAAATGTGTACTTCTATAACTTTGGCCGAAATAGCTGCCAATGTATCGCCTATTGCCACAGAAGTGTGCGTATATCCACCCGGATTAAGAATGATACCATGACACTCATTTCCTACCTTTTGCAATTCATTGATAATTTCACCTTCTACATTGCTTTGAAAATAGCTGAATTCAACATGATCGTATTTCAATTGCATTTGTTGAAAATAGGATTCAAAACTTTGAGATCCATATATTTCATTTTCTCTGTTTCCCAATAGGTTAAGGTTGGGACCATTGATGATTGCAATTTTCATGTTCAAGGTTTTATTGGTCAAAAGACTTGCCCAACGGTTTATCGGCAATGGTTATTGCGTTATTATGGATGGACCTTATAAGAGAAAAGATAAAAAATTTAATTTGAAGTAGTAATCATTTCAATAAATTGATCAAACAAATATCTACTGTCGTGCGGCCCGGGCGTTGCTTCTGGATGATATTGTACAGAAAACGCTTGCTTATCTTTTACGCGAATACCTTCAATGCTATCGTCGTTTAAATTAACATGCGTTATTTCGATATTAGGATTGTTTTTTACAGCATCTGGATCAACACCAAAACCGTGATTTTGTGTTGTAATTTCTGATTTTCCTGTTATGATATTTTTTACTGGATGGTTCAAACCGCGGTGTCCATGATGCATTTTAAAAGTAGGAATATCATTCGCCAATGCCAATAATTGATGTCCCAGGCAAATTCCAAACAGCGGCAAATTGGCATTCAATGCTTGTTTTACAGTATCGATGGCAAAGTTCAATGGTGCAGGATCACCAGGCCCATTGCTGATGAAAATACCATTGGGTTGAAAGCTCATTAATTCAGAAAATGTGGTGTTGGCATTAAACACTTTCAAATAAGCGCCCCTTTCTACTAAGCATGATAAAATATGTTGTTTAACTCCCAAGTCTAAAACAGCAATTCTAATTTGACTTTGATCATTTCCCAAGGTGTATGCGGTTTGAGTGCTCACGGTTGTTGCCAATTCCAAACCGTTCATAGAAGGCACTTTTTGAAGTGTTTCTTTTAAACTTTCGATATCATCTGTTGCAGAGGATATAATGCAATTCATGGCACCTTTGATTCTAACATGGGTAACCAAGGCTCTGGTATCTACCCCATCAATCGCAACAATACCTTCTGCTTCGAAATATTGTTGTAAAGATTGCGTTGCTAAAAAACGACTGAATTTGCTTTCCAAATTTCTTCCAATAACTGCTTTAACGGTTACTTTCCCACTTTCCACATCAGTGGTGTTTGTTCCATAATTGCCAATGTGTACATTGTTCATGATCAGTACCTGACCTGTGTAACTTGGATCAGTAAATACTTCTTGGTATCCGGTCATGCCAGTATTGAAGCAAATTTCTCCAGTTGCTGTACCTATTTTTCCAAAAGCTTTGCCTTGAATAACGGTGCCATCTTCTAGAACGAGTATGGCTTTTTGTTGTGTTAGATTTTCCATTGATGAATTGTTTTGCAAAGAAAGTAAACTCAAGGAATTAATAAAAATAAATCAAAAAAAAGCCCCGAAAAATATCGGGGCATATTGTTAACCATTTGCATATTATGCTTCAGTAGTTGGTGTTTCTTCTGCATCAGTTGAAGCGGTAGTATCTGGAGCATCATCTATTGCTGGCGTTTCATTTGTTGTAGATGCTTCTGCAACAACAGCAGCATCAGCTGTAGCTTTTTTCTTAGACCCAGAGCGACGTGTCTTTTTAACTGCTTCGCCGGCTTCTCCGATTGAATTGCCGTAGATTTCGTTAAAGTCAACCAATTCAATCATTGCAATTTCAGCGTTATCACCTGTACGAGCGCCAAGCTTGATGATGCGGGTATAACCTCCCGGACGATCTGCTACTTTTGGAGCAACAACAGTAAATAATTCTTTAACGGCTGCCTTATCATTCAAATAACTGAAAACGATACGGTGATTGTGCATGATTACTTCTTTGCTTTCGGTAGCTTTTGTTTTTGTAATCAATGGCTCGATATACGTGCGCAATGCTTTAGCTTTAGCCAATGTTGTAGTGATTCTTTTGTAAGTAATCAACTGGCAACCTAAATTCATTAACAACGCTCTTCTGTGTGAAGCGGTTCTGCTTAAGTTGTTTTTTTTGTTTCCGTGACGCATGACTTTTTGTTTTTACCCTGTACCGTGTCAGGAATTACAGAGTTTGATGAATAATAGAACGAGAAAATATTACTCGTCGTCTAATTTTAATTTACTCAAATCCATTCCAAAGCTCAATCCTCTTTCGTGCAAAACCTGATCGATTTCGCTTAAAGATTTTTGACCAAAGTTTCTGAATTTCATTAAGTCTTCTTGTTCGTATTGAACCAATTCGCTAAGTGAGTTGATTTTTGCAGCTTTTAAGCAGTTGAACGCACGAACTGAAAGATCTAAATCTTCAAGTGGTGTTTTCAACATTTTGCGCAACTGTAAAGTTTGCTCATCTACTAAATCTTCTTTTTTATCTTCTTTGGTATCAAAAGTGATGTTTTCATCTGTGATGATCATCAAGTGTTGAATCAAGATACGAGATGCTTGTTTTACAGCTTCTTCTGGATGTATGGTTCCGTCGGTAATCACTTCCATGATTAATTTTTCGAAATCCGTACGTTGTTCTACCCTGGTATTTTCAATTAAATACTTCACGTTTTTAATTGGGGTATAAATCGCATCTACAGGAATATATCCGAAATGAGAACTTTTTTCTTTTTGATCTTCAGCAGGAACATAACCGCGACCTCTTCCGATGGTGATTTCGATATCAAATTTTGCGCTGTTATCCAATGTGCAGATCAACAATTCAGGATTCATCACTTCAAAAGATGGAGAAGCTTCTCCAATCATTCCTGCATTGAATTCTGTTTTGTTTTTGATTGACAAGGTAACTTTCTCAACATTCACTTCGTGATCCAATTTAGATTTGAAGCGAACTTGCTTTAAGTTCAAGATAATTTCGGTAACATCTTCAGTAATGCCTTTCAAGGTTGCAAACTCATGATCTGCGCCTGCAATATTGATTCCAATGATTGCATATCCTTCTAATGAATTCAACAACACTCTTCTTAAAGCGTTGCCAATTGTTACGCCATATCCTGGCTCCAATGGTCTGAATTCAAATTGTGCTTCGAAATCGTTTGCTTTTTGAAGAACAATTTTATCTGGTTTAACAAAATTAAAAATGCCCATTTGTATTTTGTTGTTTTATTTGGTGATGATTATGCCGGCTTGTCCGGGTTTTATGTTAATTGTACAATCAGGATTACTTACTATACAACTCGACGATCAATTGTTCTTTGATATTTTCTGGAACACTTTCTCTTTCTGGATAAGCGATAAACGTACCTTTCAATTCTGTTTCGCTCCAATCCAACCAGCTAAACTTAACATTCTTTGCACGAACATTACCAGTGATAGCGGTATTGGCTGCACTTTTGTTTTTCAATCCAACAACATCACCTGGCATACAGCTGTATGAAGGTATGTTTACAATTTCACCGTTTACGGTAATATGTTTGTGACTCACCATTTGGCGAGCAGCTTGACGGCTTGGTGCAATTCCCATTCTGAAAACAGTATTGTCCAAACGAGCTTCCAACAACTTAATCAAGTTTTCACCTGTTACGCCTTTTCTACGAGCTGCTTCTTCAAATGTTTTACGGAATTGTTTCTCAAGCAAACCATATGTGTATTTTGCTTTTTGTTTTTCTTTCAGCTGAACACCGTACTCACTCAAGGTTTTACGCTTTTTGTTTGCACCATGTTGTCCTGGAGGATTGCTGTTTTTGGTTAACCACTTGCCATTGCCAGTGATGGGTTCTCCGAATCTGCGGGAGATTTTTGTTTTGGGGCCTGTATATCTTGCCATAATGTTGTTTAGTGACCTTTTAGTGACGATGCAGCATTGTAAAGGTCTTTAAATGAATGCTACATCCGGTTATAAAATATATACTATACTCTTCTTTTCTTTGGAGGACGACAGCCATTGTGTGGCATTGGTGTAATGTCTTTAATCATTGAAACTTCCAAACCACTTTGTGATAATGAACGAATAGCGCCTTCGCGACCACTTCCTGGTCCTTTCACATACACATCAACTCTTTTCAAACCTGCGTCGATAGCTGTTTTTGCAGCATCAGCGCCAGCCATTTGTGCAGCATATGGTGTATTTTTTTTGCTTCCTTTGAAACCCATTTTACCTGCAGATGACCATGAAATAACTTGTCCGTTTTTGTTTGTCAAACTGATGATAATGTTGTTGAAGGTTGCAGAGATATGTGCATCTCCATAGCTATCAACTTTTACAATACGCTTTTTTGCAGCTGCTTTTGCGCTGAGCGCTTTTTGATTTTGTGCTTTTGCCATTTTAATTAATTGTAGGTAATCATTAAAAATAAACCCGAATATTCGGGGTGAACCAACCCTCCTGCCGACTTACAAGCGATCTAGCGTATGATTCAAAAAATAAGTCTTATATAAACTCCAATGGAGTTCAATTCAAATTACTTCGTTACTTTTTTCTTACCTGCTACTGTCTTGCGTTTACCTTTTCTAGTACGGCTATTCGTACGTGTACGCTGACCACGCAAAGGCAAACCTTTACGATGACGCAATCCACGATAACAAGCGATATCAAGCAAACGCTTGATGTTCATTTGTGTTTCACTACGCAAAGCACCTTCAGTTTTAAACTCATTGTTGATGACATTACGAATTGCTGTTTGTTCGTCATCATTCCACTGATTTACTTTTTTATTCAAATCGATACCCGACTTGGTTAAAATGTACTTTGCAGTAGAACGGCCAATACCATATATATAGGTAAGTCCAATTTCTCCTCTTTTATTTTTTGGTAAATCTATACCGGCAATACGAGCCATAGTAAAATATGTATTTAGCGTTTAAAATGTGATTTGATTATCCTTGTTTTTGTTTAAAACGAGGATTCTTTTTGTTGATTACATACAAACGGCCTTTTCTTCTCACGATTTTGCAATCTGCACTGCGTTTCTTGATTGAAGCTCTTACCTTCATTTTATTTGATTTTATCTATTTATGATATGCTGTTTATACAGCGTTTATTTATATCTAAAGATGATTCTTCCTCTTGTTAAATCATATGGACTCATCTCTACGCCCACCTTATCACCTGGCAAAATTCTGATGTAATGCATACGCATCTTACCAGAAATTGTTGCCAAAATCTCATGACCATTTTCCAATTTTACCTTGAACATAGCATTGCTCAATGCCTCGATAATCGTTCCGTCTTGTTTTATTAATGCTTGCTTGGCCATAAATTTTGGAGCGCGAAGATAAGACAAATAATTGAACATCTAAACATTTTTTGGTAATATTACACTTCAAAACAAAAAAAACATGAAAAAATTACTATTTGCAGGTTTTTCAATCCTGATTTTGGCAACTTCTTGCAAAAAAGACAACCCTTCTGGGAATAATGTAGCATCTCCTTTTATGACCCTCGCATCGGGAACGACTTGGAATTATGAAACAACCGACAATGCGGCAACCACCGTTACGCCATATACCCTAACTTCTACCAGCATTGACACCGTTGTTGGTTCAAGAACTTATCATGTGTTCAATTCTGTTGATGCAAATGGAACAACACAAGAATATTACAACATCAGCGGAGACGAATATTATCAATTTACCCAAATTGCTGCACAATTGCCAACCATCGAATTGCTTTATTTGAAAAACAACGTTGCAAATGGCACCAACTGGACAACCCCTATTGCTTTTAGTCAACAAGGCGCTTCTGTTAACGCATCCATTAAAAACATCGTCGAAAACAACAACACATCTGTTGTTGTAAATGGTGTTACTTACAATAATGTCATCAAAGTAAGAACAGAAATCAATAATGTTACGTTGACAATTCCTGGAATTCCTTTTCCTTTGCCTGTAACGGTTACACAAGACATGTATGCATATTATGCACCTAAATTTGGTTTGGTAGAAAGAAACACGGCATTAAAATTGGATATTCAAGGACAAGGCACACTCATCGATGTCAATACAACCAATAGATTGATTTCTTCGAACATTCAATAAATACGAAACAACTAGTCATAAAAAAAGAGGATCGATTGATCCTCTTTTTTTATGTAGCATTTTCACAATTACTCTAAAATTGTAACCTCTGTTCTTCTGTTTTCTGCTCTAGCTTCTTTGGTCTTTGCTTTATTCATTGGTTGTGATTCACCATAACCTTTGGTAACAATTCTGTTTGCATCAATTCCTTTCGATACCAAATAATCTTTAACTGAATTTGCGCGATCCAATGATAATTTTTGATTGCTTGCATCATCCCCCACATCATCTGTATGGCCGCCCAATTCTATTCTGTCGTCTTCTTTTCTCTTCATATAATTTACCAATTCATCCAAAACCGGAGAAGCCGATTCTTGTAATGTTGCTTTGCCATTATCGAAATTACAATTCTCCAATACAAAGTTTTTAGACGGCATAAATTGGAATGAAAGAATAAATGGTTTCTTGTAATATGCATTTCCCTGAGGTGCAGGAATATCCAAAACATCGTAGCTGGTGGAATCCTTGAAACCTAAAACAAACAAATCGTATTTATCTCCTGCAGGCAATCGAATCGAAAATTTCCCACTATCATTTGTTAAACCAGAGTATTCTTTATCGTAATTCTTACTTCTGAATACCATGATTTCGTGTGGCAAAGGCACATCTTTGAAATCTGTTAAGGTCACATCCACTTGCGCATCTTTTGGAATGGATGCATTTTGAACAGGTGTTGTTTGTGCGGATGTGTTAATCGAAACAAAAAGAGAAAAGGCGATTGCCAAAAAGCTACTAATTTTCATACTGTATTTTTTTACCGGATAAAGATATTGATTTATGTTTTTTGTTTGTTTTCGCCATTGTTAAAGCTATTTTACTTTTTTATAACTTCTGTTGCATCCTCAACACCATTTCATTTTTCCAGCCAACAAATGTACCCTGTTGAATTTGTTGTCTGGCTTCTTTTACCAACCATAAATAAAATGCCAAATTGTGTACACTGGCAATGGTCAACCCTAAAAATTCTTTGGCTTTCAAGAGGTGTCTTAAATACGCTTTTGAATAAAATGCACTCATATCACAATCAATTGTTTCGTCGATTGGAGAAAAGTCATGCTCCCATTTTTTGTTGTCGATGTTGATGATGCCATTTGCGGTGAACAACATCGCATTTCTACCATTGCGGGTTGGCATTACACAATCAAACATATCGATGCCCATTTCTATACATTCTAAAATATTCCAAGGCGTTCCAACCCCCATCAGATACCGAGGTTTTTCTTGCGGTAGATGATCGCAACAGAGCGAACACATTTCATACATTTTTTCTGTTGGCTCACCAACACTTAGTCCGCCAATTGCATTTCCTGTAGCTTCTTTCCCAGATATAAATGCACAGGATTCTTTTCTTAAATCGGGATGCACACCACCTTGCACGATGGGAAATAAATTTTGTGTATATCCATATTTATCTCCGGTTGAATTAAATCGATTAAAACATCTGTCTAACCAACGATGGGTTAGTTCCATCGATTTTTTTGCATAGCCATAATCACTTCCTCCGGGCGGGCATTCATCAAAAGCCATGATAATGTCACCGCCAATAATTCTTTGCGTATCCATTACATTTTCTGGTGTGAACAAATGCTTGCTTCCATCAATATGTGATTGAAACACAACCCCATCTTCAGTAATTTTTCTGCTTTTTGCTAAAGAAAAAACTTGAAAGCCGCCACTGTCTGTGAGTATAGGTTTTTTCCAGCCATTAAATTGATGGAGCCCTCCTATCTTTTCTAATGTTTCTAAGCCTGGACGCAAATACAAATGATAGGTATTGCCTAAAATGATTTCGGCTTTTACTTCTTGAAGGAGTTGTTGTTGCGACACGGCCTTCACGCTGCCCACAGTTCCCACCGGCATAAAGATGGGTGTTTCTATTTGGCCATGGTCGGTTCTAATTATACCAGCCCTTGCTCTTGAATGTAAATCCTTTTGTAAAATTGAAAATTGTAATGCAGGCATATTGTCCTTTTTCTTTGCAAATATAAATTTTTAAAAATGCCTTTTAGATATTGGTTACAATAATAGCAGTAAAGCATATTTTTGCAGCAATGAACAAATTATTTTTTCTAGACCATTGGCAAACACTTGTTTTTATTTTCTTCTGTGCGGTGAGCTTCATACAGCTATTTTATATCCTATTTTTCTTTGGCAGATTGGCATTGTACAAACCCAAAAGCAAATTGGTTTCTCAAACACATCCGGTTAGTGTTGTCATTTGTGCAAGGGACGAGGCTGCAAACATTGCAAAAAATCTCCCAGGTGTTCTCATTCAAGACTATAAAACAACGCACGAAGTAATTGTTGTCAACGACAATTCTTTTGATGATAGTAAATATGTGTTAGAGGAATTACAACGGTCTTATAAACAACTCAACATCATCGAACTCACACAAGAAGCAAAGATGATTCCAGGGAAAAAATTTCCTTTGGCTGTTGGGGTAAAGTCGGCTAAACATGAAATTGTATTGCTCACGGATGCAGACTGTGTTCCCGCAAGTGAACATTGGATTCAATCGATGCAATCTACGTTTAACGATCAGACAGAAATCGTATTGGGTTACAGCCCATATCACAAACAAAAAAGTTTATTAAACAAACTGATTAGATGGGAAACTTTTCATACCGCTATCCAATATTTGAGCTATGCATTATGGGGTATGCCGTATATGGGTGTGGGCAGAAACTTAAGTTATAAAAAAGCATTGTTTTATAAACACAAAGGATTCTCTGCACATAACAATATTCCAGGTGGTGATGATGATTTGTTTGTAAATATGGCGGCAAATAAAAAAAACACAAAAATTAATATTGACAAAGACAGTTTCACTTTTAGTAAACCTGCTTCATCTTGGAAACAATGGGTTCGTCAAAAACAACGCCATTACTCAACTAGCAAATATTACAAGGGCGGACATAAATTGCTATTAGGCTTGTATGCAGCAACCCAATTTTTATTCTACCCGGCGCTCATTGCAACTTGTTTATTTTATAATTGGCAAATTGCATTAATCATTTATGGAGGCAAATTCTTATTACAATCTTTGGTAATTGGAAAATCACTCATCAAATTAAATGAAAAAGACTTGCTGCCTTATTTGTTGTTTTTTGATATTTGGATGTTTTTTTATTACCTGATTTTTTCTACATCATTGATTAAAAAACCTTCCACATCATGGAAATAATTGAAAAATATTTTGCAGATTTTACACCAGCTCAACATAGCCAATTTGAACAGTTGCATGGTTTATATGGAGAATGGAATCAGAAGATCAATGTCATCAGTCGTAAAGACTTGGATAATTTTTATTTACATCATGTATTGCATTCTTTAACCATTGCAACGACATTCGAATTTCAAAAAAATACCCATGTCATGGACCTAGGTTGCGGTGGTGGATTTCCGGGATTGCCATTGGCTATTTTTTTTCCGGAGACCGAATTTTTGATGGTAGACAGCATCAATAAAAAACTACAAGTTGTTCATGAAATAGCAACAGCCATTGGGCTTCAAAATGTTTCCATTCGACATTCTAGAGCAGAAGATATCAAAGACAGGAAATTTGAAACTGTCATATCTAGGGCAGTTGCCCCTTTAAAAGACCTTTGGAAATGGAGCAAACCCCTACTAAAAAAATACCCAACTACCAATGAAAACGCGCCAAACGGGTTGATATGTTTAAAAGGCGGCGACCTTACGCAAGAAATTCAAGAAAGCGACTGTAAGCCCTATATTTGGAGCATCAATCAATTTTTTAATGAAGCGCATTTTAACGAGAAATTCATGTTGTACCAACCGATCAAATAATTACCATTTGAGTTCCAGCACATTGTTTTTTCGTTCAACATCTGCCATTCTTTTTGATGGATCTATCTCCACTTTTGAAATCTCTGTAAGTTTCTTGTTGAGTTGTACAATGTAAGTAGGGTGCGTCCAACGCCATTCTGGTTCAACCACGGTTATTGTTGTTTTATCTTCGGAAGGCTTGTGGCCAAACATTAAATTCAAAGGAATCTGGTGCATCTCATTTTCTCCTGATTTTAGGGTAATGCTTAAATCAATCGGCATGGGCATATGTCCGATGCGTTTTATCCTAATATTGGAAACACCATTTTCTTCCCATAAGCTATCGATGGCATAATCAATTGTTTTGGTTGTGTTCACCCAATATTCTTTGTACCAGTCCAATTGCAATCCACTTGTTTTTTCTGCTATTCTAAAAAAATCTGTGGCATTGGGATGTTTAAATTTCCAGGTTCTGTAATACTGCAACAAAATGCTGTCTCTGATGGATGCGCCGGTGATGTATCCCAATTGCTCCACAAAAACTTCCCCTTTTGAATACGCGTCTATGCTATAAGCGTAATTGCTATTGTAGTGGTCGGCATGGGTTGTCATGGGTTCTTCCAAACCGCTTTTCGCCAAATTAAAATAGCTCGCGTATGCGGCTGCGTGATCTTCAGGCAAAGATTGAATGAGGTTTTTCAATTTCTCATTTTGCGGGTTGGCTTGAAGCGCTTCTTTGTACTCAACAATCGATGCTTTTTGATTGTCGAATTTGGTAAGCAAATCTTCGCCATAACTTGTAAAGCCTTCATCCATCCAGGCATACATGCTTTCATTTGTTGCGAGTATCATTTGATACCAAGTGTGCATCCATTCATGAAAAACAGTTCCCAAAGAAGGGCCGCTCAATAATGTGGCCATCGGATATTCCATTCCGCCATCACCACCATGGATAAACGAATATTGTGGGTAAGGATATTTTCCAAAATGACTTTCTATGTATGGCAACACTTTCACTGCTGATGTAGCTACTTTTTTCCAATCTGCTTCTTCCGAAATTTTTGAAGTGTCGTAATTGTACAAAACATGTATGGTTGGTCCATTGGGAATAGGCTGGGTTATGTGTTTATAATCTGGATCTGCAGCCCAAACAAAATCATGTATGCGCTGTCCTGTAAAATGCCATTTTCTTTTTGCTGTTAAAATGGATTTCAATGCCGTACCTGGTTTATCGTAACCCCAACCAATTTCATTTGCATTCATCAAAACGCCGGTACCACCCAATTTGTATGCTTTATCGATATTGATTGTCACATCAAAATCACCCCATACACCATAAAATTCTCTGGCAACGTATGGCGTTGGATGCCATCCCTCATAATCGTATTCACACATTTTCGGATACCATTGACTCATGCTGTATCGCACACCTGTTTGGGGATTATCTCTACCGCTTCTTCTAACTTGTAATGGAACTTGTGTTTCAAAAACCATGTCAAATACAACTTTGGTTTTGGGCTGTATTGGCGAAGTTAATTGTACTTCCAAAATGGTTTCATGATATGTAAATGGCTGAGGGATTCCATTCATCTTTAAGGAAATGATTTTTTGAAATCCGATTTCGGTCGGTGTCAATTTAGAAATTCTATCTTTCACTCTCCCATCCCAATCAGGTCTGCCGTTGATGAGTTGCTTTCCCAACTCTCTGCTCCTAACATCCATGCTGCTGTTTGGTTGAAATGCATTCCAGTATAAATGATAATACACTTTATCTAATCGCTCATTTGAATTGTTTTGGTACACTAGTTTTTGTGTGCCTTTGAATTGATTGGCAACCACATCAACGTCAATATTCATGGTATAATTAACCGATTGCTGCCATCTATCCGCTTGTGCAAATAAGCTCGCTGTGGATAAAAAACAAAGGATAAAAAATAGATGTATGTGTTTCATGAATAAATGTTTATTGTTTGGTGTTTGGTGTTTATTGTTTGGTGTTTGTTGTTTGGTGTTGAGAAAGCTTATCCAGCATCCAGCATCCAGTATCCAGCATCCAGCATCCAGCATCCAGTATCCAGCTTATCCCTTCCCCCCTTCTACCACAATAACAATCTCTCCTTTTACTGATTTTGCATTAAAATAATCATGAACTTCTTGTAAAGTTCCGCGTTTGTTTTCTTCAAATTTTTTGGAGAGTTCTCTGCTAACACAGCATTTTCTTTCCGCACCAAAATATTCAATAAAATGACTTAATGTTTTTACCAACCGCATAGGACTTTCATAAAAAATCATTGTTCTTTCTTCCTGCGCCATTCTTTTAAGAAAAGTTTGACGCCCTTTTTTGAGTGGCAAAAAACCTTCGAAACAGAAACTATCGGTGGGTAATCCACTACAAACCAAAGCAGGAACAAAAGCGGTGGCACCTGGCAAACAAGAAACTTCAATATTATTTTCTGTACAAGCTTTTACCAGTAAATAAGCAGGGTCGCTGATTCCTGGCGTGCCGGCATCGGTTATCAAGGCCATATTTTTCCCAACCATCAATTGACTAATCAAATGTTCTACAACCCGATGTTCATTGTGTTGATGGTATGGCGTTATGGGCACATCAATTTCATAATGATTGAGCAACACGCCAGAAGTTCTGGTATCTTCTGCAAGAATTAAATCTACAGATTTCAATATCGCTATCGCTCTAAAAGTAATATCGGCTAAATTTCCGACGGGCGTTGGTACAAGATAGAGCATCTAAAAAGAAATTATAAAATAGTAATTTCAAACATTTCCATCACCTGATTAGCTAATAATTTTGTAGCTGCTTCTGTAGCTATTTGAATGGCTGCTTCTTTTGATGCTGCTTCAATTTGCAAATCAATTTGCTTTCCAATTCTAACATCTTCAATACTGTTCATTCCTAAATTGTGCAAACCACCCAAAACTGCTTTTCCTTGAGGATCCAATAAATCTTTTAATGGCATTACTTTAATTTGTGCAGTAAATATCATGATAACTTTTTTTTGTTGAGCAAAGATAAAATAATGTATGCGATAAAAGCCATTGGCACCGCTAACCATCGAAAAATGATAGCCAACACAATGCTCAATACAATCCATATGAGCCAATGAATATGTTGTTTAAAATTCAAAGATTTTATCTTCAATGACATCATCGAAATGGGACTTACCATTAACCACGACACTACTATAATAATTGCATATATCATCCATTTATTGGTAAGCAAACCAACAACCGTTGCCGATTCGGTAGTCCAATATATCAACGGAAATGAAGCAATCAACAATCCAATGGCCGGTGTAGGAACGCCAATAAATGAATCGGTTTGTCGCGTATCTAAATTAAATTTTGCTAACCTATATGCTGCTGCAGCTGCAATCACAAATGCTGGCATTAAAAAAACAGCATTCACCTCCAATCCATTTTCCTCCGAAGCATAACCCATACGCAAGAATTGATAAATAATCATGGAAGGCGCAACCCCAAAACTCACCACATCAGCCAACGAATCCAACTGCTTACCCATTTCAGAACTTGCTTTCAACAACCTAGCCACAAAACCATCAAAAAAATCAATTACAGCAGCCAAGCCAATAAATATAGATGACAAAAATATTTTTTCGGGTATGTCAATGTATTGATTGCCAGCACCATCATATTGAATGGCAACACCACTTTGAAGAACAGCAACTATGGCACAACATCCAAATATTAAATTCAATAACGTAAACAGATTGGGAATTTGTTTGATCATACAATAAAATATCAACTATGATTTAATTTTCATTAAGGATTCGATTTCTTCTACCGTGATGGGAATCTGTTTCATCAAATCTTTATTGCCATTTTTGGTTATCAAATAATTGTTTTCTATTCTAATGCCCATTTGTTCTTCTTCGATATAAATGCCAGGCTCGATGGTAAATACCATTCCTGCTTTTATCGGTTCTGTACGTGTGCCTAAATCATGAACATCTATGCCTAAATGATGCGAAATACCATGGTATAAATATTTTGTAAACGCCCTGTTGTCTGGTGTTTCATTCTTCACATCCGACTTGGTGATCAAGCCAATTTTTTGAAACACGATACTTGCTTCATCGCCCACTTTCTTTGTATAATCAACAATGCTAATTCCAGGTTTCAAAATACTCGCTGCATATACATGCAAATGCAAACAAGCATTGTACACTGTTTTTTGACGTTTAGAAAACTTGCCACTTACTGGAACCGTTCTGGTGAGGTCTGCGCAATAGTTGCCATACTCTGCACCGAAATCCATCAACAACAATTCTCCATCTTTACACGCTTGATTGTTGGCAACATAATGCAATGTCCTAGCCCTATCTCCAGAAGCAATGATAGAACCGTATGCTGGTCTTGATGCTCTTTGCGACAAAAAAGAATGCCAAATTTCTGCCTCTATTTCATATTCCATCACGCCAGGTTTTATAAATTGAAGCAACCTTCTGAACGTTACGTTGGTGATGTCCATGGCTTGTTGCATCACTTCTATTTCTAAAGGTGTTTTTATTGACCTTAAATCTTTCAATAACTTGGCGCTGCGTTCAAATTTATGCAAAGGATAACGCGCACGCATTTCTCTTGCATATCTATAATCCCTCACTTCTAAATGGCTTGACTTTCTATCGTTTTCATTGCTATTCAAATAAATGGTATCAGCTGCATGTATCCATGGTTGCAACATACCTTCTATACTATCGAGCCAAACAATGGTTTTAATGCCAGAAATTTTTTCTGCTTCATGCTTTCTCAATCTACTACCGTCCCATTTTTCTTTGATTTCATTAGGTCTTACCAACACCAATACTTCTCTATACTGAGGATCTGGGTTTTCAGGAAACAAAATCAACATGGAATCCTCTTGCTCAATACCTGTCAACCAAAATAAATCGGCATTCTGTTTGAAAGTATGCAGCTGATCGGCGTTGGCAGGCATTTCATCATTGCTGTTAAAAATAGCGATTGACTTTTTACCCATTTTTTCAATAAAACGCTGACGATTGGTGATAAAGATTTCTGGATTTAATGGTAAGTATTTCATTTGATTTTATTTTAAATTCTTCGCAATGCTGTAACAATTCGTATTGTCATAAACCACTTTGCACTGTACCAATGCTATGGTTTTTAAAAATTTGCTACAAGATACATGATTCTAAAACATTCGTGTAACAGGAAACAAAATAGCCTTTAAAAAAATAATCTTCGTTTAATATTTCACCTTTTTTGATGTACCAACCCGCTATCATTTTAGATGTTTTTAAATTAATGTCAATTTTTCAGCACTTTTTTAAACTTCGTTTAATTTATAGCCACTAATTCAATTTTAATTATAGATTTTGATGCCTACATTTGTTCTCCACTAAATGTAAATGACATGTCTATTGATACCATCACTGACGCTCCATTCAACAGAACAAAAGCCATCGGTTTAACCACATCAAAAGCTGTACATTATCAGCTGATGCCTGCACAACTTGTTGAAGCAACCATCAACAGAAATGAAGGAACACTCAACAACACAGGTGCATTGGTAATCAATACCGGCAAGTTTACAGGCAGAAGTCCAAAAGACAAGTTTATTGTAAAAGACAGTATCACCAAAGACACCATCCACTGGAATGAATTTAATCTTCCAATCGATCAGCAATATTTTGATCAATTGAAAGAGAAGATGATTAACTATTTATCTGACAAAGAAATTTGGGTAAGAGATGGTTATGTTTGCGCTGATCCAAAATACCGATTGAATGTGCGGGTAATCAACGAAAATCCATGGAGCAATCTTTTTGCATACAATATGTTTCTTCGTCCAACAGATGCAGAACTAAAAGATTTCACACCCGATTGGCATATCATTCAAGCACCCAATTTTAAAGCAGATCCAACGATAGACGGAACCCGTCAGGAAAATTTTGCGATTGTAAGTTTTTCTCAAAAAACCATTTTAATTGGTGGCACAGGCTATACCGGTGAAATGAAAAAAGGAATATTTACGATACTCAATTACATCTTACCACATGAGAAAAATGTGCTCAGCATGCATTGTTCGGCCAATATGGGTGATGATGGAGATACCGCTGTTTTCTTTGGATTGAGTGGCACTGGTAAAACAACATTGAGCGCAGACCCCAAAAGACATTTAATTGGAGATGATGAGCATGGATGGACAAACGACTCGGTTTTTAATTTCGAAGGTGGTTGTTATGCTAAAACAATTGATTTGAGTGAAGAGAAAGAACCAGAGATTTATCATGCTATCAGAGCAGGAGCCTTAGTGGAGAATGTAACTTTTTTTGAAGGTACCAATGAGATTGATTTCAGTTCTAAGAAGATTACTGAAAATACGAGAGTGAGTTATCCGTTGTCATACATCAGCAATGCATTAGAACCGTCAATTGGAAAAACCCCTAAGAATATCTTTTTTCTTACAGCAGATGCATATGGTATTTTACCACCCATCAGCAAATTAAATGCTGGGGAAGCGATGTATCAATTTATCAGTGGGTATACTGCGAAGGTTGCAGGAACAGAGGCTGGCGTTGTTGAACCCAAATCTACATTTAGCGCATGCTTTGGCGCACCCTTCTTGCCTTTGCATCCGGGTCATTATGCAGAAATGCTTGGCGAGAAAATGAAAGCACACGATGTAAATGTTTGGATGATCAACACAGGTTGGAGCGGAGGACCTTATGGAATTGGTCATCGAATGAAATTGCCATATACCCGAGCAATGATTACAGCCGCTTTGGAAGGCAAGTTAAATGATGTTGCATTCGAAGCTCATCCTGTATTTGGGATGATGATGCCGTTGACATGTCCTGATGTGCCTTCAGACATTTTGAATCCTAGAAATACTTGGGAAGATAAAAATGCATACGATATTAAAGCGAAAGAATTGGGCGCGCAGTTTATCAAGAATTTCGAAAAATATGCAGCAGGCGTAAATGCTGAAATTTTAAACGCGGCTCCAAAAATATAAATTGAGAATACGACTACTTCAAATGCTTTAAATCCCCAACTTTATGGGGATTTTTAGTTGACGTCCATTTCTGGAATTTCCCCATCCACAATTAATTTACCCAAAGTTTTACTAACAATTTCTTCAACAGAAACGCCGGGTGCACGTTCCAACAATTTAAAGTGCCCATCAACAATTTCCAATACAGCCAAATCACTCACAATTTTCTTCACGCATTTTATCCCAGTCAGGGGCAACGTACAAGATGGTAGCAGTTTACTCTCCCCTTTTGGATTGGTATGCATCATGGCTACGATGATATTTTTTGCACTCGCCACCAAATCCATTGCACCGCCCATACCCTTTACCATTTTACCAGGAATTTTCCAGTTTGCAATATCTCCATTTTCACTCACTTCCATAGCGCCCAAAACAGTGAGGTCAACTTTACCAGAACGTATCATACCAAAGCTCATGGCGCTATCAAAAAATGCAGAGCCAGGTATGGTTGTGATGGTTTGTTTGCCGGCATTGATCAAATCTGCGTCTTCTTCACCTTGCAAAGGAAAAGGTCCCATCCCCAGTAATCCATTTTCACTTTGTAATACAACATTTACACCTTCAGGAATGTAATTAGCTACCAACGTCGGTATGCCAATGCCCAGATTGACATAATATCCATCCTTTAATTCTTTGGCTATGCGTTGTGCGATTTGAAATTTATTTAATGCCATGTGCTATTCAATTTTAAAAAAAAAGTTTTAACTCAACTTAATCATGTTCCTTGTTATTGTGTTCGGGTGGTTAATTGTTCGATGCGCTTTTCATAATCTTGTCCTTGAAATATTCGGTTAACATAAATACCAGGCGTATGAATATGGTTGGGATCTAATTCTCCTACTGCCACCAATTCTTCTACTTCTGCAATGGTTATTTTTCCTGCCATCGCCATCAGAGGGTTAAAGTTTCTAGCGGTGTCTTTAAAAATCAAATTGCCCATGGCATCTCCCTTCCATGCTTTAACGATTGCGAAATCTGCTTCAAATGCCATTTCAAGTAAATATGCTTTACCATTAAATTCCCTAATTTCTTTGCCTTCCGCTATTTCTGTGCCAATACCTGCTGGTGTATAAATAGCGGGTAATCCATATCCCGATGCCATACACCTTGTAGCCAATGTTCCTTGTGGAATCAATTCTACTTCCAACTCACCACTGAGCAATTGTCTTTCAAATTCTGCATTTTCACCAACATATGATGCAATCATTTTTTTTACTTGTCGGTTTTGCAATAATAAACCAATTCCAAAATCATCTACGCCAGCATTATTTGAAATACAAGTTAAATGGTGAATCCCACTTGTAGCCAAAGCTGATATTGAGTTTTCTGGAATGCCACACAATCCAAAACCACCAAGCATGAGCGTTGCACCACTTGGGATATCGGCAATGGCATCGGCAGCGTTATAAAATACTTTATTCATGAAGTTGATTATTTTTCAATGTTAATATGGGAGATTATAGATATTCCCGGATGACGTACCCTTGTTTCTTGTGGCTAAAATTGAATCTAAAATGGGAAGCAATTTTGTTGGGTGCTTACAATAATAGTTATAGCTTTCAGTGAATGACTGTTTTGTTACTTTGTGATGTTTGAAAATCACCTGTTGCAATGCCAAATTTACAGACGTATCATTTTTTGTGGTGTCTTTCCTACTTATTTCACTTGCATATGCATCCGCCTTCAAATAGTCCCAAAGAATCAACTCCATTTTTTGAGGCTGTATAATTTCGGCAGGAATTGTTTCCTTTTGTCGACAAGAAATCAAAAAGCTTATCATTGTAAGCAAAGCAATCCATCTCATTTTAGTTGGTCTTTATATTTGCCTGCATTTGTAATGTCAAGTCTAGATAGTATTTCGAGTGCGGCAGCTTTATCTGGAGGTGCTGCTTTAGTAAATATTTTTATCAATTCGTTTGACTTCCCTTGAAAGAAAAACTGATTAATCATGGTGTTGGGATTTTCAATATTAAAACCATCCAACAAACTCAATACATTCATCATTTCAACTCGCGCTGATTTTTCATCTTCAAATAATTTATCCATGCTCGTTCTATAATAATTGTAATATACATCGTGCATGGCAGCGTATCTGGTATCCAGCATATTGTTTACCAACCAATACCTGTTTCTTATGCCGTCGAATGCTTTCCAACCGGTAATATTTCTTCCATCAGGGGCATTGTTTACAATATTTTGAGCTTTTAGAAAATAAGCATCTCCTCCATGAAGCGAAAAAGAAGCAGCGTCAAAACCTATTACCAAATATGCATAATACGCAAATACCGCAGTTAAATTTGATACCAAAGGATCATTTCCGGTTACACGATTTTCATTAAAATCCAATTGTTGAAATTCAAGGTATTTAAATGAAAAATTGTCGTCTTTATAATTGATGATGGGAGAAAGATAACTTGAATTGTAAATTGGCCTTGCAGATTGAATCGTGATAGAAGCAGCATATACATTTAGTTCATCCGTTGATTCCACATTAAGTAAAAAATTACATTCAATTTTTTCGTTTGTTCCATATGCATCTGCTGTCCATTTTCTGTTGTTCAAAAAATTATTGAGCGCAGTTTGAAGTGTTTGAAAAACATTCTTATTTACATTATTTGAAACGCGTGTAGTCACTACCGTTACCCTTGCCTTTAATTCTTGTGCATTAGATTGGTGAAAACAACAAATGAATAAGATAAGCAGAATGAATTTATACATGGGTAAAGTTTATGATGGTATTGATGATATCTTTTGCAACTGCTACTTTTGATTTTTGTTCAAAAGCTTTTACATCACCATTTTTATCAAAAATAGTAATTTTATTGGTGTCGTGTCCGAAACCTGCTCCCTTGTCATTTAATGAATTCAATACGATGAAATCCGCATTTTTGGATTTTAATTTTTCTTGGGCATTTGCTGTTTCATTTTGAGTTTCTAGTGCAAACCCAATAACCAATTGATGCGCTTGTTTGATTGCGCCAATCGATTGTAAAATATCTTTGTTGCGTTCCAACTCTAGCACAAAAGATTGTGTATCTGTTTTTTTAATTTTTTCATTTGACTGCTGTTTAACTTTAAAATCGGCCACAGCAGCGGAGAAAATGGCAATATCTGTTTGAGGAAATAACTGGTGACATGCAGCATACATTTCATCTGCACTTTCTACATGAATGGTTTCAACTCCTGCAGGAATATGTTGCGAAATGGGGCCACATATCAGGGTTACAGTTGCTCCTCGTCGCTTGCATTCATCTGCTAAAGCTATTCCCATTTTTCCTGATGAGTAATTGCCTATAAATCGAACCGGATCAATTTTTTCGTACGTTGGACCGGCAGTTATCATTACCTTTTTATGCAATAAATCTTGATTGATTTCAAAATATTGTATTAGCCATTGCAATATATGTTCGGGTTCTGCCATTCTTCCAGGACCCGTTAATCCACTTGCCAATTCTCCATTTCCTACTGGAATGACTTCATTGCCAAATGTTTTAATGGTTTCAATATTTTTTTGAGTTGAAGGATGCAACCACATGTCTTCATCCATTGCAGGTGCAACCACTACTTTGCAAATGGATGACAAATAAACTGCCATCAATAAATTATCACAAGCACCAGCAGCCATTTTTGACAAAGTGTTGCAGCTCAGTGGTGCAATCAACATGATGTCTGCCCATCGTCCCAACATCACGTGATTTGACCAGGTTTCATCTGTTGAAAGTGCTGAATAGGTGTCGTTTTTAGACAGAGTAGACAAAGTTAATGGCGCCACAAATTGAGTAGCGCTTGGTGTCAATATCACTTTCACTTCTGCTCCGGCTTTAATCAATAGGCGCACAAGCATCGCCGATTTGTAAGCAGCAATACTTCCAGAGATACCCAATAATATTTTTTTTC
This sequence comes from uncultured Bacteroidota bacterium, assembly GCA_903871575.1. Lineage (GTDB taxonomy): Bacteria > Bacteroidota > Bacteroidia > Chitinophagales > Chitinophagaceae > Ferruginibacter. The sequence goes on along the minus strand of CAIQHJ010000183.1, from coordinate 10,315 downwards.
CTTTCAACATAAAAATACCCCGCTTGATGCGGGGCTAAATTTATAACAAGTATTTTAAATCCTTCAATAAAAGAGTGATAATATTAACTAAACAAATTTTCATCGTTTCTACGGAAATATACTTTGTCTTCTAAAAATTCTGTCGTAGCCAATAACGCTGGATTTGGCATTCTTTCATATGCACGAGAAATTTCTATTTGCTCTTTGTTTTCATGAATTTCTTCCAAACTGTCGGTGTGGCTTGCAAATTCTTCTAACTTATTATGCAATTCTTCTTTGATTGCTATATTGATTTGGTTTGCTCTTTTAGCAACCACAGCTATTGATTCATACAAATTGCCTGTCTTTTCTTTTAAATCTGATAATTTTTTTGGCTCAACAGAGCTGCTGGTATTACCGCTTAATTGACGACGAAGTTTGCTCATTTTTTATTATTTTAATTTGGTTTTGACTTAATGTATAATATTCTTTGGCTTCTGATAGCAATTTACTTTCTGGAAACCTATCTAAAAAATCTTCATATTCCGTAATCACTTTTTCAAATCTTTCTTCTTGTTTATCTAATACGCTCATCTTAGCAAACTTAAAGTAAGATTTTACCACCATTAATTTGTAACTATCACCCGAAGTTGATTCAGGATAATTGTTTAAAAGTGATGAAAATGCTATTGCTGAAGCCCTAAACTCACTTAAATTATAATACAACTGCGCACCACGATATTCTTTCAATTCAAGTTTAGCTCTTGACTTATCAATGATTTCAGTGGCCTCTTTAATCCTTGGTGAACCTGGATGTGTGTTGATGAAAGTCTGCATCATCGCCATGGCTTTCATCGTATTCACTTGTTCCAATTCCAGCTTGGGTGATTGTTTGTAGAAACAATACGCCCGCATGTAATCCACTTCTTCTGCTTTTTCGCTGTTTGGAAAAACTTCTAAATATCCTTTAAATAAATTTTCTGCATCTCTGTACAACCCATCATTATAAAAACAATAGGCATATTTGTAATAGATGTCTTCAAACTTCTCTGTTCCTTTGAACACAGGAAACAACTCTTCATACAATTGCTGAGCATATCTGTATTTCTTTGCATTGAAATATTCTTCTGCCTTTGTCAATTTATACTCATAATCCTTGCTTTTTTGAACTTTACTAAACGAATCACAAGATGTGATGGTAAAAAAAAATAAAATCGCAAATAGGAATTGATTGAGCTGTCGCATAAAGAGGGCAAATTTAGTAATAATTTTTGGCAAAACTGTCTTTATTTGTCGAAAACTCAAAAATTATGCTGTTAAGTATTATACAAAAAAAGCCTCCCAATTGGGAGGCTTTTTTTATTAGATATCATCAATTAGTTAGATTTAATATCAATAGTGTTTTTATCACCGCCACCAACTTCACAGTTTGTGGTAATTCTATCTGCGCTGATACCTTCTTTTTGAACAAGGTATAATTTAACTGCGTCAACTCTATTTTGACAAACAGCTTGAGCTGCTTTAGATGCTTCAGGATATCCATTAATTGTAATGTTACACTTAGGATTTACTTTCAACATATTGGCGATTGCCGTTAATAAAGCTTTATTGTCTGCGCTAATACCTGCACCATTTCCTTTGAAAGTTAGGCTTGGGTAGTTTGATGGACACTCTGGAGCTGGTGGAGCTGGAGGGTTTTTGCAGCATTCTGGTTCTGGGCATTTACCAACACCATCTGCATCAACAGGTTGACACTCAGAAGGAGTAATCAATTGCTTGTCTTTTGAATCAGGTACACCATCACCATCTGTATCTCTGGTTACACCATGTGTATCAACAGAAACGCCAGCAGGTGTGTTTGGTTCGCGATCCAATTGATCTACAACACCATCTGCATCAGCATCTTCAAATACTGGTTTTGGTATCAACTGATGTTTTGGTTTGTTTAATTCGCTGTATACATAATCCAAAGGATTGATCCACCACAATGGCTCAATTGATTTAGAACCTAAGTTGAAGTTAAGACCCAATGAAAGGTAGTTATATGAATCCCAGTTAGCCGTTAATACCGCATCGCCATATGGATGCTCTTGCCATTGTTGACCATCTAACAAATCGTCTTTAACAAATGTGTGTCTGTCTTCCAAAGAAATGTTGATTCTTTTAGCCAATCTGTAGCTAATTCCAACGATACCTGTAGTAGCGAAGTTTACAGTTTGTGAACCCATTTTTGGTTTTCTTTCGCCATAAGTTTCTGCAGCTTCTTCGTAAGTGTTATCCATACCATCTCTTAATTTCTTACGAATGTCATTTCTGTTTGAATATTTGTAAGCAACGTTGGTATATAAGTCAGTAAACAAAGCGCTATAAGTTGAACCTGTAGCTTCGTTTCTTGCATTGATTTTTGTTTCATAAGCAGAGAAACCTATACCAGCACCACCATACAAATTCCATTTAGAAGTTTGTTTGTGGAATTTAATATTGTTTAAAGAAAAAATACCTTGAATAGATAAATCTTGTGTTTTGTTTTTGTAGTTGTAATACACCACTTCAGGAGCTTGACCCGGAATGGTAGTTGAACCGCTGATGTTTGGTGCGCTATAATATTGACTGAATGCTTCATTTTTTGCATAGTTACCAGAAGCTTTCCAGTTTAATCCTTTTGCAGTTCCGTACAAATATTGTAATCTAAGTGAAAATAAATATCCCAATGATTTTCTTACATGTGCAGAAAACCCAAAAGTTGGCAACACACTGGCAACATCTCCAGAGACGTTAAACAAACCGCCAGAAACACCTACTTCCCACATATCGCGAGGTTTAGAAGGGAAATTGTAGTTGTGGTTCCAGAATTCATTTTGCTGTGGCATCCCTTTTTTGGTGATTACCGCAGTATCATAAACATCATAAACCGTGGTTGTTTTTTGAGCAAATGCGCCTCCTATGAAAAGGATAAACATTGTCAATAATAGTGTGTACTTTTTACTTTGCATAACTTAATTGGTTGATATTTTTTCTTAATGTAGTACTAATAGACGGACAAATTTATCTAAGAACTTTGCAATTACAAAATATTTTATTGGTTATTTTGAGAATTTCACTATTATATTTTATTTATATGCTTCTATGAGACAATTAATTAAACAACAAATTGCTTTTTTTTCATGTGCAGCCGTTTCTTGAATATAAACAACAAAAAGTTTTTTTAGGATATAGTCTTTGTTAACTTGCCACTTCAAAATGAAATTTTCAGCCCAAACCATACAAGAAGAATTAAGCATTTTTGAGAAGAAATTTGCCATCGCTGTAAAAAGCAACACGCCGTTGTTAGACAGGATTATGAAATACATCATCAAAAGGAAAGGCAAGCAATTGCGTCCGATGTTTGTGTTTCTGAGTGCCAAGCTCTGCGGAACAGTAAATGAAAGTACATACAGAGCCGCAGCATTGGTAGAGCTTCTGCATACAGCAACTTTGGTGCACGATGACGTGGTTGATGAATCGATGGAAAGAAGAGGTTTTTTTTCTATCAATGCCATTTGGAAAAATAAAATTGCTGTGCTTGTTGGCGACTATTTACTGTCAAAAGGATTGCTATTGTCAACAGAACACAAGGATTTTCAACATCTTCAAATATTATCAGATGCAGTTAGAAAAATGAGCGAGGGTGAATTGTTGCAATTAGAAAAATCTAGAACGCTGAATCTGAGCGAAAGCATTTATTTTAAAATCGTAACCAATAAAACAGCGTCTTTGCTAGCTTCGGCTTGTGCAGTTGGATGTTATACCACCACCCACAACGAAGAGACTACACAAAAAATGCAGTCTTTTGGGGAAAAAGTTGGCATCGCCTTCCAAATAAAAGATGACCTATTCGATTATGGGAAAGAAGATGTGGGCAAACCAACAGGCAACGACATCAAGGAGAAAAAACTCACACTCCCGTTGATTTATACATTAAATAAAGTGGAAAAAAGCATCCGCAGAAAGTTAATATACATCATCAAAAATGAGAACACCAACCCTGTCAGCATTAATTTTGTTATTGATACGGTGATTAAAACTGGCGGAATTAAATATGCCGAAGAAAAAATGAACCAGTATCGCGATGAAGCACTCGACATCCTTTACAGTTTTGAAAAAAATGATGTACGAGATGAATTGGAATCACTCGTTCGATACACAACTGACAGAAAATATTAAGCTTACCCGTGAAAAAAAGGTGGACCATCTTACCGCAAAATGAAACTGCAGTTCTACAACTCAGCAATCAATTAAAAATCAACAAAACCATTTGTTCGATTTTAACGCAACGAGGATTTTTAGACTTTGATGCTGCAAAAGATTTTTTTAGACCCAATCTTCAAAACTTACATAGTCCTTGGCTCATGAAGGACATGCGAAAAGCAACAGCCCGTATTGAGAAAGCCATTCAAGCACAAGAAAAGGTGCTGATTTTTGGCGATTATGATGTAGATGGAACCACCGCAGTTGCCTCCTTCTATCAGTTTCTCAACTCCATTTACAACGAGCAGTTTACAGATTTTTATATTCCTCATCGATATAAAGAAGGATATGGTATTAGCAAGGCAGGTATTGATTTTGCCCATGCGAATCAATTTTCACTGATCATTTGTTTGGACTGTGGAATTAAATCTGTTGAACTCATTGCTTATGCCAAATCGTTGGGCATCGACTTTATTGTTTGCGACCACCATTTACCTGGCACAACTTTACCAGATGCAGTTGCCATTTTAAATCCTAAGCAATCGGATTGCCCATACCCATACAAAGATTTATGCGGCTGTGGCATTGGCTTCAAATTGATGATGGCACTTGCAGAAGTTTATGACAAACCCGCAGAAACGTACTTGTGTTACCTCGATTTGGTTGCAGTTGCCATTGCAGCAGATATCGTATCGATGACCGGCGAAAACAGGATTATAGCCTACCATGGTTTAAAAAAAATAAATGAAAATCCATCAGTTGGCATCAAAACAATCATCGCATTGGGTGGTATAGAAAAACAACTGTCCATCACCAATGTAGTGTTCATCATTGCACCTAGAATAAATGCCGCAGGTAGAATGGATGATGCTAGAAAAGCTGTACAACTTTTTATTGAAAAAGATGAAAATGCAGCACTTGTTTTAGGTGACGCACTTCAATCAGACAATACAGAAAGAAAAGAAACAGATTCTCAAATTACAGAAGAAGCATTAGCGATTATTCGTGATAGTGAGGAATACCAAAATAAAAAATCTTGTGTGGTGTATAAACCGCATTGGCATAAAGGTGTTGTAGGGATTGTTGCCTCTAGAATAATTGAAAATTATTACCGACCTACCATTGTACTCACACTTAGCGATGGTGTTGTAACCGGAAGTGCGAGAAGCATCAAAGGATTCAATTTGTATGAAGCGATTTATGAATGCAAGGATTATTTAATGCAATATGGTGGTCACTTTGCTGCAGCCGGTTTGTCAATGTTGCCAGAAAATGTTGAGAAATTTTCGGAGAAATTTGAAGCAGTAGTTTCTCGCACCATAACCGACGAAATGCTTATTCCTGAAATTGTAATTGATGCATCCTTACTTTTCGAAGAAATCAATGCTGGTTTTTTCAATATCATCAGTCAATTGGAACCATTTGGACCGGATAACATGCGCCCAGTCTTTATTGCAAGAAATGTTACAGACACCGGATATTCAAGATTATTGAAAGACAAACACATCAAATTCGATTTAAAACAAGGCAAAACAATTGGCTCCGGCATCGGATTTAATATGCCAGAGAAAATGGAATTACTTCAAAGCAAAAAACCCATCGACATTGTTTTTACACTTGATGAGAATGAATGGAACGGAAAAAAAACCATACAGCTTATGGTTATAGATTGCCGCTTGAGTGAATAAAAAATGGCCTTAACTTTTTGAAGTCAAGACCATAGTTTATTTTTTTTCTATGCAGTTTGATTAAGATGCCGACATCAACTCAACACTTCTATTGATAAAAGAAGTTAAATTGTTCCCAGTCAACAACCCCTGCGACAACAACGCAAGATCTGCCAAATTCTTCACTAATTTTTCTTGTTTCGCTTCGTCTTTTTCTGCTAATATATCTGTAAAAATCGGATGATTCCCATTAATCGTCAGGTTAACTTCATCGGGCATGTTTGCATACCAAGCCCCCATTCCGCCGCCTGCTGAAGCCATGTCTTTCATACGTCTCATCAACTCTGGTCTTGTGGCGGTTACTGGAACCATTTCTGCACTCAATCCTTTTACTTCAACATGCAGTTGCAAACCATCCAATGGCTTGTCAAATAATGCTTTTAATTTTTCTGCGTCGTCTTTACTCAACACACTTTCTTTAGCATCCGATTTATCTATCAAATTATCTGCGATGTCTGCATCTACTCTAGTAAATTGAATGTCTGGCCATTTCATTTCCATATTGTTGATAAATGCAGCATCAACCAATGTTTCCATCTTCACTACAATAAATCCTTTAGCAATGGCTTGTTGAATAAACACATCTTGTTGAATTGGATTGGTAGTATATAATACCACTTGCTTTCCTTCCTTATTCTTTTGCAAAGTTTCGGTTGCCATTTTATAAGCTTCCATGGTATAGAAATTATTGGCAGTATCCTCCATAATAAAAAATGCATTCGCCTTATCCAAAAACTTGTCATCCGTCATCATACCGTATTTCACAAATAAGCCCAAACTTTCCCATTTCTCTTCAAATGATTTTCTATCGTTTTTGAAAATCTCGTCTAACTTGTCTGCCACTTTTTTGGTGATGTGCGCGTTGATTTTTTTCACATTCGGATCGCCTTGCAAATAACTTCTGCTTACATTCAAAGGAATATCTGGACTATCAATCACCCCATGCAACAACATCAAAAATTCTGGTACAATGTCTTTCACTTCATCTGTTACAAATACTTGATTGCTGTATAGTTGAATCTTGTCTTTTTGAATTTCATAACTCTGTTTTATTTTAGGGAAATACAAAATTCCTGTAAGGTTAAACGGATAATCTACATTGAGGTGAATCCAAAACAATGGCGTTTCACCATACGGATACATTTCTTTATAAAATGACTGGTAATTTTCGTCTGTTAATTCTGATGGTTTTTTTGTCCATGCTGGTACAGGATTGTTGATTTGCTTGTCTTCAAAAAAGATTGGAACAGGTAAGAACTTGCAGAATTTTTGCAATACGGTGTCAATTCTTTCTGCCTCTAAAAACTCTAGGCTCTCTTCATTCAAATGCATGATAATCGTTGTTCCTCTATCTGATTTCTCGGTATCTTCCAATGTAAATTCCGGACTTCCATCGCATTCCCATCTTACTGGAACAGCATTTTCTTTGTGGCTCTTCGTAATAACTTCCACTTTGCTACTCACCATAAATGAGCTATAAAATCCCAAACCAAAATGCCCAATGATGTTGGCTTCGTTCTGTCCTTTATATTTTTGTAAAAACTCTTCTGCTCCACTAAACGCAACCTGATTCAAATATTTATCTACTTCTTCGCCGGTCATCCCAATGCCTTTGTCGGCAATGCTCAATGTTTTCTTGTCTTTATCAATGCTGATATCAATTCTCAATTCGCCCAAATCGCCTTTTATTTCGCCAATTGATGCAAGGGTTTTAATTTTTTGACTCGCATCAACTGCATTACTGACAAGCTCTCTGATAAAAATGTCATGTTCGCTGTACAAAAACTTTTTAATAATGGGAAAAATGTTTTCTGTTTGTACTCTTATACTTCCTTTTTGCATAATATAATTTTTGTTTCCTAAAATCAAAATCAATACCAACTCTTTTTTTATGTCAGCTTGGCACTAAAAAAAATGGGCTCCGAATCAGAGCCCATTTCTATCTTCTTTAAAAATCAATTACTGAACCATCATTGATTTTTGAATTTTAAATGTTGGATTAAATATTTGGAACGTGTACAATCCAGTTGGAATATGAGCTGGCAGTATAAATTGATCATCTATAAAATCCAATTGCAAAATCAAATCTTTTTGATAAACCAATTGGCCTATTGTGTTAAAGATTCGAACAGCATAATGACCTGGCTTGATGCCACTCAATGAAAAATGTACGTTTCCTCCTCTAATTATTGGTGTACTGTAAATCACCAACCCTGCAGGTATTGCTTTGGTAAAGAATGATTTTTGTTCTCCATATCCTGTTCCTGTTGCATCGGTTGCATAGGCTCTATAATAATACAAGGTGTTTTGAACCAATCCATTGATTTGTTGTGAGAATGAACCAGCACTCAAATTAGATGCAGGCACTTTCATTCCAAAGCCTGGCGTAAATCCATTTATACCAGAATATTCGATACCATATTGTGTCAAAATTGCACATCCTTCTGAAGCAATTGTCCCAGATAGTGTTGCAGCATTAGCCATAACAGCTGAGCTATCGCCGGTGATTACATTTGCGGTAACCACTACGCCTTCGCCATTAACTGGCATCAGAATTTGTGTTGCACCACCTCCTACAATCATGATATTTCCATTGTAAGGAATAGCTGCTGTAGGCGTAAAGTTTACATAAATGGTTTGACTAAATGTTCCGCCAGCTTGAGTTAAAGTGAGTGTATTCGAAAATCCAGCTGTACTATTTGTAGAAAAAGCGTACCCAGAAAAAGGCCCAATCACGATGTTTTGAGCAGAAAGATTGTTGCCATTCAAAACAAACGAAAGTGGCCCTACCGTTACATTTACACAGGTGGTATCGAAGTCCAATAGATTGGTTGTTGAACTCAAAGATGGAATCGGAATATTAACTACAACCGTCATGGTTGCTGTTGTTGCACATTGACCAGCTGTTGGCGTAAAAGTATAGGTGGTTGTGGTTGTGTTGTTGATGGCTGGCGTCCAAGTTCCCGTAACACCATTGTTCGATGTTGTTGGCAATGTAAAAGAACCACCCGTTAATATTGGAGCAACTTGTGTAAATGCTGGGGTAATATTGTTGTTCACTGTCACCGTCATGTTATATGTTGTTGCACATTGGCCTGCCGATGGTGTGAACGTGTATGTTGTTGTGCTGGTGTTGTTGATGGCTGGTGTCCAAATACCTGTAACAGCATTGTTGGATGTTGTAGGTAAAGTGAAGCTTCCTCCGCTGCAGATCGGCGACACTTGAGTGAAGGTTGTGGTAGTGGTAGCATTTACTACTACAGTCATGGTGGCATTCACCGCACATTGTCCAATAGCCGGTGTAAATGTATATGTTGTGGTTGCCGTATTGTTGATTGCTGGAGACCAGGTGCCTGTTATGTTGTTGTTAGATGTTGTTGGCAAACTGAATGATGCTCCATTGCAAATGGGTGCTACTTGTGTAAACGTTGGCACAACACCTGGCGCATTCACGGTAACCGTCATAGTGGCTGTTGTCACGCAGGTTCCTGATGATGGTGTAAAAGTATAGGTGGTAGTTGCGGTGTTGTTTATTGCAGGCGTCCATGATCCGTTGATGCCATTGTTGGATGTTGATGGCAATGTAAAAGTTCCGCCGCTGCAAATAGCAGAAATTTGTGTAAATGAAGGAACTGTTGGTGCCAATCCTGTACCAACTACTGCTACATTTATTGTGCTTGCTCCGCCGCCGGTAACAGGAATGTTTCCATTGTATGACTGTGCAGCTGTTGGTGAGAATTTTACATAGATGGTTGTAGCTGTTAACACGCCACCCGATTGAGGAATGTTTACTGTATTTGTATATGTTCCTCCAGATGTTAAAGAAAAAGTATAGCCTGCTAATGGCCCAACAGTAATGGCATTTGTATTTAAATCTGTGCCACTCACTGTAAAGCTGTTGGAACCAGCCACTGATCCAACACATGTATTTGCAAAGTTGGTAATGGTTGTTGCATTTAAAACAGGTGTTGTTGCGGATGACACAGTCCATGTAAGATTTACATCATCAATACCAATGCCGTGGTCACTTCCAATGTGGTTGGAATCATCCCATTTCAACATCAAAAATTCGTTATTAGCTAACGTTAAACCAGGTATAGAGAAATTGGCGACGGATACATTATTACCTGTTGCATTTCCATCCAGCGTCCCTGCAGTTGATAATACAGGTGTAGACAATGTAAGACCAGTAATTGCAATCCATCCATTAGGTGTATTAACGTTGGCAGCAAAATTTGGTGGATTTAAACTATCGATTCTAACAGCGCTTGTTTTATAATAACACAATATTGCATTTGCCGTTGTTGCTGCAGCTCTCCACTGTTCTAAAGTGTAGCTTACTTTTAGATCTGTAACATTTCCACCTGATGTATTTTTTAATT
>CAIQHJ010000182.1 GCA_903871575.1 uncultured Bacteroidota bacterium | reverse complement strand
CTTGATTACGTAAAATGACACTCCATTGCAAAAATGCCAGCCACAATTAATCCCTCCGTGGCTGGCATATTTTTACCCTCCGATCGGATCAATTACGACTTTTTCGGTCTATAATCTCTTAAACGAAGTGGGAGTCTCCATAAAGGGCCATCTCTAGACTGCCACTTTCGTTTTGGCAGAAGGGTCGGGGTTGGTCCTCCTACCATTTGCCAATATGCACCAGCTTTTGCCACCTCGGTTGGGCTGGTGCATTTTTATATCTATTTTTAAATTTTCCTGTTCTTTACAAAATAAAATTGAAAGAACCCGCTTAACTAAACCAATGTTAAAACACTGTTTTAGATTTCGGACTGCAAATATAAAATAAAAGCTATAAAAAATCTCAATCTTTTTTGAGATTGAGATTAAATTAATTGAATTGACATTTTGTTTTAAACGCCAACCGAACTTATGATTGCTAACTTTAAAGGAAATGTTTCCTAGTATTAGAAAAACATCCCCTTTGTTGCCATTTTATTTATTGACCTTGTATAAAACGATTCAACTCATCTTTACTCGCTGAAAAATTAAATACGGTATTTACTTTAAAATAATTTTTTGGATCGGTTGTCGCTTTATAAGCAAACTTCGCAAATGCCAACTTATTTTCTTCGAAACTAAAAAGTTTGCAGATTTCTATAATTTGGTCTGTTGTCAAACAATTGGTTGTTGCGATTGATTTTGAGGTAGACAATTTGGTATCATCAAAACTCGATTCATCTATCGTATTTTTTGCACTATTGAAATCGGCTGTACTCATTGGCCAACCTTTGCAGTTCCCTGTATATTGTTGTTGCTTTGGTTTCGGTGCATTCCCTCCTGAGGTATGTGTTGAACTGGAATGATGCGTTGTTGTAGTATTCGTAACAGTTGAATGCGCTTCCAAATCTGGATCTGAAATAGAAATGCTCATATTCATACCTGGCATGTTGATGCTGGCTCCAATATTGTCATTGTTTGAAGTTGTGGTGGTGGTCTTTGTTGTTGTAGTGGTTGTTTTTGAACCATTTGTATTGGGTTCGCGCTGCGTTTCTTCCGACTGTCCAAAATGACGTACATACATGCCCGATGGTGGAATAAAATCAGGCTGAACTGCTGTCTGAGAATAATAATTCAACTTTACCTTGTTGTTTTTGTCTTTTTTTATTTTGTAGGTAACATCAACAAAAACACCTTCCGCATCCTGTATCATTAAATTATTCTTTGTGATGGGTTGCAAGGCCTTATCCTCAAAAATCACTCTTGCACTGTAATAAGGCTGGTTCAATTCCTCTATTCTAATATTGGTTTGTGGTATTTCATTTTGCTTTTCTCCATTCAATATCAAAAAGAACTTATCTCCATCTTCCGAAAAAACAGTAAGGTTACCATATTTCTGAGCAAATACAGCTGATATTGTCATGAAAAATAGGAGCGAGAATGAATACATTTTCTTCATCATCATAGATTAATTGTTTTGTGTTTTAAAATTTTAGGAACCCAAAATATTTTCAATATAGCACAAATATTTATTTGCAAAGGTCTGATAGTCACTTTTTTTAATTTTTCATATGCCGACTTTCTGTTCTAAATAACCAACAAAAGAACTACGGGCATTTTTCATTTCAACCCAAACTATATTCCCTTTAAAAAACTATCCTGAATAAAATCTACTACCCTTTCCAAACTTCCCGTTTCTTCATACACCGCCAATTGTTGGTCGGCTCCCGTTCCTTTCTCCAGTATTTCATGCACATGACCTATTGCATGCTTACTCCCCAAATGCGGCAATACATCGTCTATAAAATCCAACAGTTCGTAAATCAACACCCTGGTATTCACTTCTTCCTCTTTACCGAAATCTATCATATTCCCCTCGATGCCATATCTGCTGGCTCTAAATTTATTTTCATTGATCAACGCTCTACTATACATGATAAAACTCATGTTCTGCAAACGAAGCTTATACAACTTTGCACAAATGGCCTGAAATATTCCAGCGATGGTCACACTCTCCTGCACCGTCAACGGAATATCACAGATCCTAAATTCTACAGTGTTGAAAAATGGATGCACCCTCAAATCCCACCATATTTTTTTTGCGTTGTCCATGCAATTTGTCTTGATTAACAACTTAACATAATTGTCATAATCTTCTATACTGTTGAATATATCGGGAATGCCTGTACGCGGAAATTTTTCAAATACTTTGGTACGATATGATTTGTACCCTGTTGTTCGTCCTACCCAAAATGGAGAATTCGTACTCAATGCAAATACGTGTGGCAAAAAATATCTTGCAGCATTCGCTATATGTATGGCCATCTCCCTCGTTTCCATGCCCACATGCACATGCAAGCCAAATATCAAATTGCTTCTGGCAGCATCTTGTAACTCATTCACAATCTCATTATATCGCGCATGCTCGGTAATCAATTGCTTCTGCCATAAACTAAATGGATGTGTACCCGCAGCCCCTACAGACAACCCCATAGAACCTGCAATTTCATGTATGGTCTTTCTCAAATTCGACACATCCGCAAAAGCATCATCAACATTTAAACAGATGTCCGTTCCAACTTCAACAACCGCCTGATGCATCTCCGCTTTCACTTTATCACGAATCACTTTTTGCCCTTCCTGCACAATCCTTTGTTCATGACTTTTCAGCTCTCGTGTAACTGGGTCGATAACCATGTATTCCTCCTCTACGCCAATGGTAAATTGTTTGTATGATATGCTTGACATAAAATAATTTTAATACAGTTTTGTTTTAATTGCGCTGCGCTTGATGTATTCTCCCCAAGTTAAATTGTCCTGATCTTCCACCTGCATCAATGCTCTTTCAATGGCATAAGTGGCTGCTGTCTCTACAACCCATTCGAAATTTGAAGCACCTACACTTGCCAAGTCTGCATCTGGCGCTGGATTACAAAAATCTATTGCATAAGGAACCCCATCTCTGATTGCCAATTCAACGGTATTAAAATCATATCCCAAATACCTGCAAATGCGCAACACGATTTCTTCCATTTGTTGATAACGCTCAGGTGTAGGGGTAAATTCTGCAGCATACCTAAGATGATGTGGATTCCTTGGCTCATAAGGCATGATGCGCACATATTTCCCACCTATACAATAACAACGATAATATTCTTCAAATTTTATTTCTTCTTGTAACAACATTACCAGCTGGTCTGTTTCCGCATATTTTTCAAAAAATTCTTCTTTAGAATTGAGTTGATACACACTCTTCCAACCACCGCCAGCGTGAGGTTTCATGTAAGCCGGAAAACCAATGTGATTGAATATCGAATCCCAGTCTAATGGGAATGCTAAATTAGAAAAGGATGCTTCACTCGTATCTGTTGGCAATGCATTGGATGGCAAAATAACGGTCTTCGGAACTGGTACATTTATTTTAGTTGCCAAACAATTGTTGAAAAATTTCTCATCTGCACTAAACCAAAAAGGATTGTTGATGACTGCCGCTCCGCACAATGCTGCATTTTTTAAATATGCTCTGTAAAACGGTACATCCTGTGAGATGCGATCAAATATCACCGCATAGTTTGTAGACACCCCTTGCATAACTTGATTGATGTGCACCGCCTCTGCCTCAACTCCCTCTACTTGCTTTGCGTTAACCCTTTCTACAAATGCCAAAGGAAAACTTCTTTCCTGTCCATATAACATTCCAATTTTTTTCATGTACTCCCTTTTTTTGTTGTTATCAAATATATTTTTAAGCGGCCAATTAAACAAAAATCATTTCTACTTCAGCTTCAAATGATAGTTTCCTTATTTTTGAGCAATGTCTACACCCATATCCAATATTTCCATTCAAAGATTAGAGCAATTTTCCCTACACCTCAACCGAACAGTTATACTCGATGTATATGTTGATCTGCACCAATTAAAAAATGAAGAAACCAGTTTACTGCTGATTAACGATGGGCAAGATCTGCTGAAAATGGATCTGGATGTAATCCTACAAAAAATGCATATTTCAACCAGTATCAATCCATTACTGGTTGTTGGCATTCATTGCAATGAAAACAGAAAAAACGAATATGGGACTGCCCATGTATTGGATTATTTAGATCGCGGAAATCAATCATCCCAATACCAAACATACATTGTTGCTGAATTGATTCCCTTTATCAAACGCATGTTCAACATCAACACTTTCAAACAAAAAGCCATCGCTGGTTTTTCGCTTGGTGCATTGAGCGCGGTAGATACCGCATTAAACCATCCCGGTAAGTTTGCAGTTGTAGGTGCTTTTAGTGGTGCTTTTTGGTGGAGAGATAAAGATCAATTTGCAAAAGATTTTGATGAAAACAAAAATCGCATCCTACACCAACGGGTTCAAAAATCTGCATATCAGCCATCGCTTCGATTTTTTTTTGAAGCCGGACAATTGGATGAAACTGCCGATCGAAACAACAATGGCATCATAGATTCTATAGACGATACACTAGACTTGATTGCTGCATTAAAACAAATCGGATATCATCACCCCTCCGAAATTCATTACCTCGAATTGGCAGATGGCAAACACAATATTGCCACCTGGGCCATAACCATGCCCTATTTTCTTGAATGGGCTTTTCATATTTGAGAATCGTTTCTATTGGATTCATCTCCATCAGCGCACCATAATAACGCTCATGCATAAACGATTTAAAACGAACATTAACTATCTAGCATTGGCATGTTTATCAATAATCATATCAATTATTGCTTCGGTATTATTGGTATAATTGGTAGGAATTGGGGCAAGATGTTGTATCCAATGAGCAATGGTATCTACATGCTTATTTTCTAAACTCATAATAACGGGAACACCCATTTTTTCTAAGGCTGCCGCATTGCATTGTTGTTCATACTGCCCTTTCATGGGAATCACCATCAATTTCTTTTTTAAATACAATGCTTCTGCAGGCGTTTCAAACCCTGCACCACATAAAATGCCTTTGCAATTTATCAGTTCTGTAATGAACAATTCATTGTTGATGGGTTGAATCGAAACATTTCGATGCTGATATGACCGTTTGCTGTGCTTGCTGAATACACGCCATTGCACATCTTCAATTTTACTCAGGACTTCTATTATTTTTTCGTCGCCATAAGCTGGCAAGTAAACAGTATAATATCCTTCGTCTGCGGGCTGCGCTAATCTGATG
>CAIQHJ010000181.1 GCA_903871575.1 uncultured Bacteroidota bacterium | reverse complement strand
AGCAGCAGCACAACCAATGTGACGGTATGCAACAATCAATTACCGTATGAATGGAATGGAATTTCTTATAGCATTGGAGGTACTTATTGTGTAAATATTTCAAGTGACAATAATTGTGATTCCATTGCAACATTGGTGCTTAGCATAAACAACACAACTACAAGTAATACCGGTGTTGCCATTTGCTCCAGTGAATTGCCATATAATTGGAATGGTGTTTCATATCCACAAGGAGGTGTGTATACGCAATTGTTGACGAATGCTGCAGGATGCGACTCAATTGCAAAACTATATTTGGATGTAGCTCCAGCGCTACAAATATTTGAGGTTACCGGAGGCGGATCTTACCAACAAGGTGGGCCCGGTCTTCAGTTAGGATTGAATGGTTCAACATTGGGCGTAAATTATCAGCTGTTGTTGAATGGCGCAGCATTAGGTGCTCCATTATTGGGTACGGGTAATGCACTCGATTTTGGTATGCAATACACACCAGGCAACTATACAATTAGCGGCGCACCCGGAACCTTGTGTAGTGCATTGATGAATGGGAATGCAACAATAACGATAACTTCCAATCCTCCTGCTGTATTTGCAGTTACAGGCGGTGGTTCATACTGTTCCAATGCATCTGGTGTGGCAGTTGGCTTATCAGGCTCTCAGTTAAATGTTAATTATCAACTCTTCAGAGGCGGTGGAAATATTGCTGTAGGATCTCCGGTTGCTGGAACTGGAAATGCTATTGGATTTGGATTGCAATCTATTGCTGATCAATATACAATTGTTGCAACCAACCAATATGATGCGCAATCTACCAACATGGCAAATGCTGCAACCATTCGTATTATTTCTTCTACATTAAGTTCTGGCATGCCAAATGTAATCAGTGGTCCTGCCAATGCTTGTATTTACCTTGGACAAGGTACAGCAACATATAAAATCAATGCTATTGTTAACGCAACAAGTTATTTATGGACAACAACTGCAGGAATAAATATCATTGGTTCAAATACAGATACATCACTAACGGTTCAATATAGCAGCAGTTTTGTATCTGGATCTATTTCGATTGTTTCTAAAAATAGTTGTACCAACACCACCAGCACCGCACGCACATTGAACATTAGCAAATCGGTGCCAGCTGCTCCAACCACTATTATTGGTGCAGTTGATGTGTGTTCGGCATTTTCTGGCAGTAGTAGCTTGCCGGTAACTTATAAAGTGAATAAAGTGACAAATGCAACTTCATATCAATGGACACTGCCAACAGGGGCAAGTATTGCCGCATATGGTGATTCCTCGATAGATGTGCTATTCTCAAGCAGTTTTGTTTCCGGAAATATTGTGGTGACATCCGTAAGTCCATGTGGAAACAGCACAACTTCGAGGTCGCTAACTGTCTACAAACGCGTTGCTGCAACACCAGCAGCGATTCAAAAATCTTTTGTGCCCAATGTATTGGCGGTGACAAATGTTTGTGGATACGACACACAAACCTATCGAATAAATAAAGTAACCTATGCAACATCTTATAACTGGACAATGAAAAATGGCACAAAGGCAACCATAACACATTTGAATCCATCGGGTGCAAATGATACGGCCGTTTTGGTGACCTTTCTCTCTGGATATACGATAGATAGTTTGCAAGTACAATCTGTAACGGCATGCTCAATAAGTGCAGTCAAATTAGTGGCACTCACAAAAATATTGGCATCTCCAACTGTAGCTACTGTTGTTGCTTCCACAGGAAATTTTGCGCCATGTATCGGTAATAGCGTTAATTATATTGCTACTTCTACAACCCCATCATCAACACAATCGCCGATTGCTGTTTTTAGATGGACGATGCCAAACAAAGCGATCATCATTGCTGCTACATCCGATAGTGCAACCATCACCGTTAGGTTTGATGTTGGGTACACGGGAGGTTCTATTGGAGTAAAAGGTCAAACCGCATGCGGTGTGCAGGGAACGGCAAAGTCAACCATGTTGCGATATGCTACACCTACGCCAAGTTCTATCACATCAAGCACCGCATCATACAATGCATGTATTGGTACAACTGTTTCATATACAGTAGTTACACCAGCACCTAGCACTTCACAAGTGGGTGCAGTTTTGTACAGGTGGACAAAACCCAACAATACTTCAATTGTTAGTGCCAATGCAGATAGTTCTACCATTACTTTACAATTCAACACCGGATATACCGGTGGAAACATCACGGCTAAAGGACAAACCATTTGTGGGGTAATGGGCACTGCAAAATCTCAAGCACTAACACATACTGGCTGCACAGCTGGAACAAAATTGACCAATCCAATAGCCTTAACTTCAATGGATTTCCAAACTGGCTTGAAAGAAATAAAAGTCTTTCCTAATCCAAGTACGGTAGGCTTTGAAATGCTTGCTACATCAAATACAAAAGAGCCAATTAATGTGCAAGTGTTGGATTTACAGGGAAGAATGATTGCACAGTATCAAGCTATCGGCGGAAAAAGATTGAAATTCGGAGCTGAATTGAAAGCCGGCATATATTTGTTGAAGGTTAAACAAAAAGATGAACTACAAACGATTAAATTAATGAAGCAATAAATAGGCATAAAAAATCCCGTATAACAAAATTATACGGGATTTTTATTTAAGAGTTTGTTGATGTGTTAACTGAATAAACCACCTTTCTTCAATGTGCTCACAGATGTTCCAATTAGGAAACCATTTTGATATATTTCAATCGTGTAATTTCCTTGAGTGAAATTGCCATCAGGAGCAAATGAAAAAGCTACATTTTTAGTTTTCGCTGTTTCCAACTCAACCGGAAATTTCGCAGTGAAAAATTTATCACCTTCTGCGCGGGTTTTAAATGTACCGCTGAAATTGTCTGCAGCATTTATTGGCTTGCCATCAGGCCCAATAACCAACACATATAAATCTGTTGTTCCGCTTTTAATGATTCTGTTGGCTAAATCAAACTTCACCACCATCTTATCTACTTTTTTTGCCGAACTTGAAGCAACTGCTTTGCCATTTTTTTTGATGTTGACAGGTGTGATGGAAATGTTAGAAGCGTTGAGTGTAGAAGCAACATCTACCGTTTCTTCCAACGATTTTTTGGCAGCATGTGTTTCAGTTAACGCTGTAGTTAAACTTTCTTTTTGTAAGGTTAGTGCAGCATTATTTTCGTTAAGCACTTTGTTGTCTTCAGTTAGCTTTGCAATGCTGGTTTGTAAATCGCCAATTTGTGTGTTGAGGCCAGTAATAAGTTGGTGTGCTTTTCTCAACTCTTTTTCTGTAATGTGTTGTTTGTTGAGAATTTTTCTGATTTCAACTTTTGATGCAACAATGGCATCGTTCTTTTCTTTTAATTCGGTTTGTAAGCCTGACGCAACGGTTTGCATAGAATCTACGCGAGCAAGCGATACATCAAAACTTTGTTGAAGTTTACTCTTCTCTGCTGTTACCGTGCTTAATTGTGTTTGCTGGGCTTCAATAGTTTTTGTGGATTGAAACTTGTAAACGGTGAGGCATGTTGCAGTGATGGCAAAAGCCAACGCTAATGTTGCAATGAGTAATTTAGATTTTTTTGAGGATTGGATTTTT
>CAIQHJ010000180.1 GCA_903871575.1 uncultured Bacteroidota bacterium | reverse complement strand
CCTACACGGTGGGAATGGCTACCCAAGGATATGCCAATTATTTAAAAATGTGTTTCGATGGTGAAATTGCTGTTGCCGTGGCACATGACTGCAGAAACAACAGTCGTTTGTTTGCAGAAATTACTGCCAATGTGTTTGCAGCCAATGGTATAAAAGTATTTTTGTTTGATAGTCTTAGACCCACACCCGAGCTTAGTTTCGCTATTCGTCACTTACATTGCAAAGGCGGTGTGGTTTGTACAGCTTCCCATAATCCCAAAGAATACAATGGTTATAAAGCATATTGGGATGATGGTGCACAAATGGTTGCGCCGCACGACAAAAATGTTATTGTGGAAGTAGAAAAAATTGCTTCGGTTGATGAAGTGAAATGGAGCGGTGGCGAAGCCAATATACAAATCATCGGAAAAGAAATCGACGCCGCTTATATCGAGATGGCAAAAGGATTAAGTGTATATCCTGATGTTTGTGCTGCTCAACACGATTTGAAAATTGTATACACACCCATTCATGGTTCTGGCATCACATTGGTTCCACAAGTATTGGCTGCATATGGATTTACCAATATCCAAGTTGTTGAAAAACAAGCTGTGCCAGATGGAAATTTCCCCACAGTAATTTATCCCAATCCAGAAGAAAAAGAAACCATGAGCATTGGGTTGCAACAAGCAAAAGATTTAGATGCTGATATATTATTGGGTACCGATCCGGATGCAGATAGGGTTGGGGTTGGCATTAAAAACAAACAAGGCGAATGGGTGTTGATGAATGGAAATCAAACTGCGCTGCTTGCCTTCAATTATATGATCGAAGCCAGAAAATCGAAAGGCATTGCTGCATCAAACGACATGGTTATCAAAACAATTGTAACCACCGATATGATTGATGTAATTGCAAAAGCAAATGATGTTGCCTGTTACAATGTGCTCACCGGTTTCAAGTGGATTGCCTCACTCATCAAAGAAAAAGAAGGCAAAGAAAATTACATCGTAGGTGGTGAAGAAAGTTTTGGCTTGATGATTGGCAGTGAAATCAGAGACAAAGATGCTGTTAGTGCTGTAGCTATTTTATGCGAGATGGCGGCCTATGAAAAAAGTAAAGGTCGATCACTATACGATAAACTCATTGATTTATATGTTGAATATGGATTGTATAAAGAACAATTGGTAAGCATTACCAAAAAAGGCATGAATGGTGTAGCTGAAATAAATGCGATGATGGAAACATTCAGAAACAATCCGTCACAACACATTGATGGTATTGTTGTAGCACAATTGCTGGATTATGAATTGCAAATAGGAAAAGACTTGCAAACAGGCGCTTCTTGGAAATTGGACTTGCCCAAAAGCAATGTGTTGCAATTTGTATTGATGGATGGCACAAAAATATCAGCTCGTCCGAGCGGGACAGAACCAAAAATAAAATTCTATTTCAGTGTAA
The DNA here is from genome assembly GCA_903871575.1 of uncultured Bacteroidota bacterium. Taxonomy (GTDB): domain Bacteria; phylum Bacteroidota; class Bacteroidia; order Chitinophagales; family Chitinophagaceae; genus Ferruginibacter. Next base: position 6,915 of record CAIQHJ010000180.1, on the reverse strand, counting down.
ACTGCGCATTGGAACATGTTGGAGATTTTGAGTCAACAGAAAAAAAATTAGATGATAAAGTAGCGCGCATCATCGAGGAATTGGGATTGAAATAAATTACATCAACTGCAACCAACATAGAGGAATGAAAGCACTGGAAGATAGTTATTTGCACAAAGGCATGCGAGAGTCATTGATTAACTCGATTCGGGAAAAAGGGATTACAGATGAGTTGGTGTTAAAAGCCATGATGGAAGTACCTCGGCATTATTTTTTTGATAAAGCTTTTGTGAGAATAGCTTATGAAGATAGGGCTTTTCCCATCGCAGCCAATCAAACCATATCACAACCATATACAGTAGCGTTTCAATCGCAACTTTTGCAAATTAAGCAATATGATAAGGTATTGGAGATTGGTACGGGAAGCATGTATCAAGCAACCATATTGGCCGAGATGGGAGCGTTGGTGCACACCATTGAAAGACAAAAGGAATTGTATCTGGCAACCAAGCATTTTGTGTTGAAATCGAAATACCCCAGTGCAAAATTGAAATTCTTTTATGGCGATGGTTTTGAGGGACTGCCTACCTATGGGCCATTTGATAAAATCATTATTACTTGTGGCGCTCCATTTGTTCCTCCGAAATTAATTGATCAACTCAAGCCCGGCGGCTTAATGGTTATTCCGGTTGCACAAGACGCTCACCACAAAATGTTGAGAATTACCAAGCAGTTGGATGGTTCACTTTCGGAGGAGTATTTCAACGATTTCTCCTTTGTGCCCATGTTGCCTGGAACCAATTCAAATCCAACAAAATAATGCGGTTTATTTCTAAATTTTTATTGATCTGCAATGTCTGTTTTTTGGCATGTTTAATCATTCGATATGCGCGTTTGCAATATCTTTTTGAAAGGAATCCTAATGCAGAAATTGGCTTCCATCCACTCGAAAGCTCGTTGATTATTCTGGGCTATAGCGCTGTTGTTTTTAACGCCATTTGTTTGCTCTCTTGTATTATTATTTCTGTCTATAGAAAAAATTGGCTGCTCATCAAAACGTTTGGTTTGTTCAATCTTATTTTATTTTTTTTAGAGTTGTTGTATTTCCTTTTTTAAATAAATCCAATAAAACTGCGCTCATCATCTTGATGTTTTGCGGGATGCACTGTTCAAAATCTGGCGCAAATTTAGATGTATGCAATGCGGGTATTTCTATGTGCTGCTTTAATGACCATTCTTTTCTTTCTGGAGACAAAGTTCCTGCCCATAAAATGTAAGATGGAATACTATCTAACTGTTGACCGTAAACGCTAAAATCTTCCCCAATCATCATGGGTTTTATTTTTACAATTGCTGTTGGGCCAAATTGCTTTTGTACCGATTCTTTCAGTAATTTTCCCAGTTCAGGATTGTTATATACCGATGGGATACTCATGTCTAGTAAATCATATTTTGGAAAAAGATTGCTGGGTAATCCGGCTGCCTTAGCCAAGTTGTCGCCAATTTCTTTCAAGCGATTCATGATGATGTCGCGGGTTTCTTTACTAAATGTTCGAATGGTTAATTTCAACACCACTTGATTGGGAATTACGTTGCCAATGGTGCCGCCGTTGATGGCGCCAACCGTTATAACGCCCGGGTCAATGGGCGCAATGTTTCTGCTGATAATGGTTTGTATTTCAGTAATATATTGTGCAGCCAGTAATATAGGATCGATACAACGCTGTGGTGCTGCACCATGGCCGCCCTTCCCAAAAATCGTTATGTTCATCATGTCTACTGCGGCCATTTCATATTCGTCGCAAAATCCAACTTCCCCAACCAATAATTCTGCATGGTCGTGTATGGCTAGCTGATAGTTGGCCTTAGGGATTTTTTTATATGCTGGAGATGCTACAATTTTCTTTGCACCTTGAGCGGTTTCCTCGGCCGATTGTGCTAAAAAAACAAGTGTGCCATTCCAGTCTTTTTTCGTTTGCGCAAACAGCTTTGCTAAACCTAGCCAGGTGGTCATGTGGATGTCATGTCCACAAGCATGCATCACCGGAAATGTTTCGGTTTCTTTCATACCTGTTGCTTTGCTGGCAAATGCCAAGCCCGTTTCTTCCTTAACCGGAAGCCCATCCATATCTGTTCTGTATAAAATGACGGGACCATTCCCATTTTTCAAAACTGCGCCAAAGCTTTCATATCCCAAAGTGTCAACAATCTCATAGCCATATGATGCAATCGCTTTTTTGAGGTAGCTGGCCGTATTTACTTCTTTCGTGCTGAGCTCGGGAAATTCGTGTAGTTGTTGATAACATTCTTTTAAAAATGTAGCATTTTCATTGGTAAAATCGATTGCTTTTTGAAGCCCAGGGTTTGTTTGTGCTTGATTAACCAATGGTAAAATAAAACTGAGTATCGAAAAGATTTTTTTCATGGTGATGTTATTTTGTTTGTGAAGGAATGCCCGCTACGATTCTTAAAGGGGCACCACTGCCTTTGCCTATTTTCATAGGCAGTGCTACGATGTAAAATTTATTTGTTGTTAGTTTATCTAAATGCGCAACATTTTCAAAACCTGCTTTGTTGGCACCTAGTAAAATTTGATGGGTTTTAAAATCTTTTGATTGTCCATAATCTATACTAGGGGTATCCAATCCCAAGGCTTTGATGTTTCTTTTTTCGAGTAACCATTTTGTTGTTTCTGGTGCAATGCCCGGGAAATGTAGTTCTGGTATGGCTTCTGCACCTGTTTTGGGAGATCCAAAATATTTTGACCTGTCAGGATAAAATTGTCCATAACCTGTTTTGAAAATGACGATGGTTTCTTCTGATAGGCGGCCGTTTTTCTTTTCCCAATTTTCAATGTCTGCTATTGATATCAAATAATCTCTATTTTTAAGTGCATTTTCTGAAACATCTATCAACACAGCATTCCCAGCCAAACTGCTAATGGGTAATTCGTCGACAGTCATTTTGTTTTCTGCAAAATGAATTGGCGCATCTAAATGCGTGCCACCATGCTCGGGCGTACAAATGCTGTATGAAGAATAAAAGAATCCCAATGGTGTTTTTCCATGCGCATCGGTAGTATGCTCAAAACCTTTTGCATTGTTGGGCCAATACAAAGTACTGCTGTCGAATGCATAGGTGAGGTCTATCCATTCCATTTTATCTAAAGAAATCGATTGGTCGTTTTGTTGGGTACAAGAAATAATGGTTGACAATCCAATGAAAAAAAAGAAAAAACGTTTCATAATGCTGTTAGGTTTTTAAACTGTGCTGTATTTATATTTTAGTGATGAATCGAAAATTGTAAAGCAATTGAAAGGGTAGATTGTTTTTATCCTGCCGTAGGGATGTTCATCATCGAATCATCATCTTCACCCATAGCAGCTCTTTTCATTTGACGAGCCGTTTCTTTTCCAACGTAATTATCTATTCTACCTTCTATAAAATAAATCAAAGGCGTCAACACAATAGCCATGGTGAACTTGTACATGTAATTCATCAAACAAATGGCCAATACTTTTTGCCAACTCCAATCAGCACCCAATTTAAATGCGATAAATAAAACCACAAAACTGTCTACCAATTGTGAAATCATGGTAGAGCCCGTTGCACGCAACCATATCCATTTTTCTCCTGTTGCTTTTTTAATTCGATGAAACACCATTACGTCAATAACCTGACTAACTAAAAAAGCCATCAAACTTCCAATGATTATCCATAAACCCTGTCCAAATACTCCCGAAAATGCAGCTTGCATATTGGGTATGCCTTTCTCAACATTGGAGGCAACCCACCACTCGGGAGGAGTTGTATGTATGGCCAAGTAAAACATTACAAATGCATAAGCAATCAAGCCAACGGCAATGTATGAAATGCGTCGAACCGCTTTGGGTCCATAATATTCATTGACAATATCAGTCATTACAAATTCGATGGGCCACAATAAAACGCCACAGGTCAATGAAAAAGATAATCCCGATTCGCCAAATAATTTAAAATTGGAAGGCGCAATACCCAATACGGATTCCAACGAAAATATTTTTCCTCCAATACATTCCGCAATCAATGCATTGGCTACAAAAAATGCAGCCATGAATGTAAACACCTGCGTAGGTCGATTTGATAATATATTTTTGAGCATGACTTTTTTTTAAAGAACAATTTAATTCAATTTCATTGTTAAAAGTCAAAAAAATGAAATTGTATACTGGACTACATAAACAGGTTGCTTAGAAGTAAATCTTTTTTATGGTGGCTTGGGGGGGCAGTTGCTTTAATTCGATGATATAGTTTTCAGTTGTTGTAGCATAACCTTTGTCTTTCAACTTTGCAGCAACGGATTGAATAATGCGTTTCATTTTTTTTCGTTGAGATGGCTTTAGCGATTGTAGTTTGAAGCCCATGATGTATTCGCCTTCTTTCCCCATTGGGCTTATGCGTTCTGCCCGAATTTTTTTGATGTGCTGCTGTTTTTTGAATTTTACAATTGCTTTTTGTAAAGGAGCTGCATTAGGCACACCACAACAAGAGCTGCCAAATGACACAGCGATGTCGTATTGTAATGTGCTGTCTTTGGTTTGACAAATACCACAATGCCACAGCAACAAAAAAAATAATGATAGGAAGGTGGATGCATTAAGTTTCAACATAATTATTTTTTACCTACACAAAATACGTTCATTGTTATTGTTTTTCAAAAATGCCAACTCTATCTTTTAATACAATCTTAAACATCACTGGTTTTTCTACATTTTCAATTTCTGGTTCATTTGCATTTTCTCCTCCAAAATGATGCATTCGGGTATTGGTCATCAGCGTCATGATGTTTTCATACAGCAAAGCACGCGCGGCGTCTGCATCTTGCTTGTGAAGTATTTCAATCACACCATTGGCCATCACACTTTGAAAATTATTCATGCTGCCGATGATGTCTATTTGCACACAAACCCTTGGGTTTTTTTGAATAAGCGCCATTTTTTTTCCTGGATAGGTTTGGCAATAAATCGCTTTTCCATCATAATAGTATGTCATTGGTATGACGTATGGTTGCAAACCATCTACAAATCCAATTCTGCAAATGGCTTGACTTTTAAAAATATTTTCTATCTGTTCTGTGGTTAAGTTGCCTCTCATTTTTTGATTTTTAAGTCAACAAATTCAGGCTTTACTTTTTTGTTGCTGATGATCAACATCATGATGATTTCTTTTTTCCCTCATGTACATCATTCAAACCAACGTATACATTAGTGTATGGTTTAGATGTGTATGATGAAAGCTGTTTTTTGCGCTATTGATTTTGTTTACCAGCAAAAGAAAGCGCATTGGTTTGTATAAAAGCTGACTTTATTGATAATTTAAATTGCACAACATGAAAACAATTTTTGTAGCAACGGACTTCTCCGCGGCATCGCACAACGCGGCCAAATATGCAGTAGAAATGGCTAACGCACTTCAGGCCAGAATTTTATTGTTTAATGCATATCAAGTGCCATTGTCTATTCCCGAATCATATGTGTTGGTAACGCCATCGGAAGTAAAAACTGCAGCAGAAGCGTATCTGTTAGACGAAGTGGTTAGTTTAAGGAAGAAAAGTATGTATCCAATAGAAATTCTTGCAGCCGAAGGAAATGCCACAGACGCCATCTTGCACCAAGCCGAAAAATACACCGACTGTTTATTGGTAGTTGGCATGAAAGGAGATGGAAAAAAAACACGCAATGTCTTTGGCAGCACAGCAAGTGGTTTGGCAAGAAAATCAAATTTGCCATTGTTGATTGTTCCAGAAAATGCAGTGTTTAGAACGATAAAGAAAATAGCACTGGCATCAGACATTAATTTCGAAACAGACTTGTCTACCATTGATGCCTTAAAGGAGGTAGGGATGTCATTTAATTCGAAAATTTATATTGTTAGGGTGTTGAAGAATAATTTAAACATTGTAGATGAATTGGCTTACCGTTCCAATCGAATCATCGGAAAGTTGAAGCCTCTGGAGGCCGAGTATAAATTTCCTAGGTCGGCAGACGTAACCAAAGCATTGCAAGATTTTTCAGAGGACTATAACATCGATTTAATGACCGTGATTCCCCAACACCACAACTTACTGGAAAGGGTTTTTATAAAAAGTGAAACAAGACAGCTGATTTTTCATGCCTACATTCCACTGTTGATTCTGCCCGAAAAAATCAAACACTCCAACAATCAATCCACATCGCTTCAGCAACAGCAATCTTGATTTCAGGCAAAAAAAAAGACCCCGATTTTGGGGCCTTTTTTTGTATGTTGTTTTTTAAAATTTATGGTTTAACAAATGCTTTGCCTACGCCAATTTGATTGCCATATCCATCTTCAAGCGTTACAAAATAAATACCTGAAGCTGCTTTGGTTAGATTTACAGGCAATAAATTATAGCCTTGCAAATTACCCACATTTACAGGGTATGTTTTTTTGAATACTCTAGCACCTTTTGCATCATAAATTTGAACAGTTTGGAATCTGCTCTTGTTTTGATTGGTGATGTAATTGTACAATGAAACAGTGAAGTTGCCATTGTTTGGATTTGGATAGATAAACAATGTACTCGTAATTGAATCTCTTACGGTCAATGGAGCCGACATGCTTTGACACAAGTTACCGTTTTGAGAAGCTTTAACGGTGTATGTTCCAACTTGATCAGCAGCAACAACCAATGTGTTGGAGTTGTTGGTAATCAATTGGCCATTTTTATACCAACTTAAATCAAATCCAGATGGAGAAACAGTAGCAGTTAACGTTACGGTTCTGCCTGGTAACAACGCCACATTTTCAGGAGTTGCAGTTAATGTAACTACTGGCAAAGGATTGGCAGTGATGTTTATTGTAGTTGTGTTAGAACAGTTGTTGTTGTCAGTACCGGTTACTGTATAAGTAACTGTATTTGGTACAGACGGGGTGTTT
>CAIQHJ010000179.1 GCA_903871575.1 uncultured Bacteroidota bacterium | reverse complement strand
GATTCCTCCCTCTCTATTGGAGGGGTTGGGGGAGAGAGGCTCTACATTCCCATCTTCTTCCTCAAATTCTCATCAATCGCATCCAAAAATTCTTCAGTGTATAAATAATGATCTCCGTGAGAAACTTTATTTCCATGAATACAAACAGCCAAATCTTTGGTCATTTTACCACTTTCAACAGTTTCGATACAAACAGCTTCCAAAGCCGTACAGAAATTAATTAATTCTTGGTTATTGTCTAATTTCCCGCGGAATGCCAAACCTCTTGTCCATGCAAAAATCGATGCAATTGGATTGGTACTTGTTGGTTTTCCTGCTTGATGATCGCGATAGTGACGTGTAACGGTTCCATGAGCGGCTTCCGACTCCATTGTTTTTCCATCAGGCGTAACCAAAACAGAAGTCATCAAACCTAATGATCCAAAACCTTGAGCAACGGTATCGCTTTGTACATCACCATCATAATTTTTACAAGCCCAAACAAAATTGCCATTCCATTTTAATGCACTAGCAACCATGTCGTCAATCAAACGGTGTTCGTAAGTGATGCCTGCAGCTTCGTAAGCAGCTTTAAATTCATTTTGATATACTTCTTCAAAAATATCTTTAAAACGGCCATCATATTTTTTTAAGATGGTGTTTTTAGTAGAAAGATATAATGGCCATTTTTTGCTTAATGCCATGTTGAAACAACTGCGAGCAAATCCGTAGATACTTTCATCGGTATTGTACATCGCCATCGCAACGCCATCTCCTTTATAATTGTAGACTTCAAATACCTGAGCATCTCCGCCATCTTCCGGTGTAAACGTCATGGTTAATTTTCCTTTTCCTTTGATAACGGTATCGGTTGCACGATATTGATCACCAAAAGCATGGCGTCCAACAATAATTGGAGCTGTCCAGTTGGTTACCAAACGCGGTACATTTTGCATTACGATGGGTTCTCTGAAAACTGTACCATCTAAAATATTGCGAATGGTTCCGTTTGGACTCTTCCACATTTGTTTTAAACTGAATTCTTTTACGCGTGCTTCATCAGGCGTGATGGTAGCACATTTGATACCTACACCACAAGCTTTGATGGCATTAGCGGCATCAATGGTCACTTGGTCATTTGTTTCATCACGATACTCCATACCCAAATCATAATATTGAATAGGAACTTCCAAATAAGGAAGAATCAATTTGTCTTTGATGAATTTCCAAATGATACGAGTCATTTCATCGCCATCTAATTCCACTACGGGATTGGCTACTTTTATTTTTGACATGGTTGTAAATTTTGAGTGGCGAAGGTAAGGAAAATGTGGAAATTGGAAGGGGATTGATACTAGATACTGGATGCTGGATGCTGGATACTAGATACTGGATAAATCCACTAAATAAAATTATACTCTGACTAAATAAACTTCAGTAAAAAAATAGCGCCTTTATAAACTTCGAATTTATTTTTGATATCAAAAAAAATGAGCTATAAAAAATTTAGAAATTTGGCGGTTGTCAAATGAGTTGGCAATTGAGATTCATGAAATGACTTTGTTGTTACCATCTTATGAATTGTATGAAATCGGATCGCAAATAAGACGATCATCAAAATCAGTAAAAAGCAATATAGTAGAGGGTTTTGGCAGAAGAAAATATAAAGCTGATTTCATAAAGTTTTTGATGTATGCTTTAGCTTCAAATGATGAAACTGCAGATCATCTAGAAACATTATTTTTAACTAAATCACTAAAAGACGAAATATTATTTAATGCTTTAAAAGAGAAAAATATGTTATTAGGAAAAAAGCTCAATAAATTTTTTAGCGCCGTCCAGAAAAAGCATAATGTTTTATAATAATCCAGCCTCCAGTATCCAGCGTATCCAGATTACAAATTCCCCACTACCGCATCACCAAACTCACTTGTTTTTAGCAAGGTGCCTTCTTTGAGCAGGTTGTAGAAATCGATGGTAACTGTTTTATTGCGGATGGTTTTGCCAATGGCGTTCGTGATTAAATCTGCAGCTTCTCTCCATCCCATGTATTCCAACATCATCACACCACTTAGTATTACAGAAGAAGGATTCATGGTATTGGTGTTGGCAAATTTTGGAGCGGTGCCGTGGGTTGCTTCGAAAACGGCATGCCCAGTCAGATAATTAACGTTGGCTCCAGGTGCAATGCCAATTCCACCGACTTGCGCAGCCAATGCATCGCTAATATAATCCCCATTTAAATTTAAGGTGGCAATAACGCTGTAATCTTGTGGAGCCAATAGTGCTTGTTGTAAGAAATTATCTGCAATTGCATCTTTCACAATCACTTTTCCTCCGATTGCGCTGATTCGCATTTCTTCATTGGCCACCGCCTCACCGCTAGCTGCTTTTGTTTTTTCCCATTGACGCCAAGTGTACACTTCGCCGGCAAATTCATTTTCTGCCAATTCATAACCCCAATTTTTAAATGCACCTTCTGTAAACTTCATGATGTTTCCCTTGTGCACGATGGTTAATGAAGGTAGTTTGTTATGAATGGCAAACTCCAATGCCGAACGAATCAAACGTTCACTCCCTTCTTTGCTAACGGGTTTTATGCCAAATGAAGTTGTTGATGGAAATCGAAGTTTTGTTACACCCATTTCATCTACTAGAAATCGAAGCATTTTTTCAGCTTCCGGCGTTCCCGTCATGTATTCAATGCCGGCATAAATGTCTTCGGTGTTTTCTCTGAAGATGGTCATATTTACTTTTTCGGGCTGCCACATGGGCGATGGGGTACCTTCAAAATATTTTACAGGTCGTAAGCAAACATATAAATCCAATTCTTGACGAAGCGCCACATTCAAACTTCTGATGCCGCCCCCAACCGGTGTCGTTAGCGGTCCTTTTATAGCGATTAAATATTTTTTAAACGCATCCATGGTTGCTTCAGGCATCCACTCACCAGTATGGTTAAACGCTTCTTCTCCAGCCAATACTTTCAACCAGTTTATTTTTCTTTCTCCTTTGTAAGCTTTTTCTATTGCAGCATCAAAAACCCGAACACTGGCTGCCCAAATATCGGGCCCAATGCCGTCGCCTTCAATAAATGGAATGGTAGGATGGTTGGGCACTTGGAGTTGTCCATTTGTGCCCATGGTAATGGTAGTCGTCATTTGTAGGTTTTTATTTTGCCCAAAATTACATCTTACTACATAAAAAAAGACTTCCATTGCTGAAAGTCTTTGGTTATCTTTTTATTTTATGTATTAGAAATTCCTTCTCACCCTGAAACTGCCGCTGATCACATAAGGCGTGTTTGCAGGTGCTGCACCTGTCATGTTTCCTGAATAATTTCCGGAAACGAACTCACCCACATTTCCATATTCGGTAATGTTTACATTGATGGGCGCATTAAAAGTGGTAGAGTCTACAATTTCTGAAACATAAAACATGTTCATCAACTGCGAACTTCCAACTGCAATACCGGTTTGATCAAAACTTATTGTGCCAAATCTGGTATTGCTGGTAATCGGTGATGCTGAGATGCTGATGTATGTTGGAATCGATTGTGTGTTGGCCCAAGAATAAAAAGTATCTACCGGAGACGTGTAACTATAATTGGCTCCATTGATGGAATAATTGAAATATTGATCTGTTGTGATGCCACAGGCTTGAATGTTTGGAACAACATTATTTCCAGAGATGAGGGTGTAGTTTATTGTAGCACTTTGTTGTTGTGTACTGATGTCTTCACCAATAAAAGAAACCGATCCACTGTTACTGCACAATAGGCTGGTGAAATTATAAGCGCCTGCATTGTTTAGGTTGTATCTAAAGAACTGATTGTCTTTATTCATGATGATGTAGCCATTGGTAACAGGCATTCCCGAACAATTGGTTACCGTGCCCGAAACATTGGCCTGGTTGGTTGTGGTAATTGGAATGGTGATGGTACCTAAAGAAATATTGGTTGTGAGTGTAGAAAACGACTGACTATAAATGGCGTTTCCACAGTTATAATTTGGAAAAATTTCGAGCAGCAAGTTGGCGTTGTTGGGAATTGCACCGGCAACATATCCAGAAGAATCGGTGATTCCCCATCCAGCATTATAAGGGCTACCTACTACAGAAATTTTAACTGAGGCATAAGAAACGGGTGCGCCATCTGCATCTACAATTGTACAATTGAATTGAACATAGTTAGAAGGTACATCGCAATTCCAAAAAGAAAAATGACTTACTTCTCCAACATAGGTATTTCCAGATTTTACGGCATTGCCTTCTTCTTTCCATAAGCCGATGGTTTCGTCAAAATACCATAAAGGGATATTGGCAGGTGCGTCGTTGATGATGCCATTAGGAATTGGGAAAGTTAATGTGGCTTTTTTTCCTGGAGCAATTTGGAGTAAATCGCCGGTTGGACTAGTTAATTCTACAGCCACCATTCCGAAAGATTGTAAAATTTTCAAAGCACCAACTTGGTCAATGCCTCTTAAATCACCTGGCATGGTTGGGTTCACATCTGCTGATGTAGGATTGATCCATGATGCAGCAACATTTACTACACCACTGTAATTTGAACTGGAGGAAGAAGCCAAATTGATGATGGCATCTGCAGGAAATTGGATGGATAATCCATTGCTTAGCGCAATCGTTCCACCTGCTGTAGCGCTGAACGAACCTGCATTGAGTTTTGGAATCAGTTTAATTCTGAAAAAGGCTGCTTTATTTGCAGTAGCGATATAAGTTTTAATGCCGGGGAAATAACCATTTTTTTTAATGGAAACCAACGCAGCGTTTTGTACCACATCGGCGTTGCGCACAGAAAAATAACCGTAAGCATCAGTCGTGGTATTGATGTTTCCTACCATTACTTGAGCACCTTCTACTGCCTGGTCGTTTTCATCGGTTACAAAACCAGAAACAGTTGATTTAACAGTTGAGGTTAAATCAATATTGTCTGAAGTTCCAAATTCGTTGATTTCTTTTTGGCAAGCAGCCATTGAAAAAAGGATTAAAGTAGCAAAAATCCATTTAGCGCATTGAGTTAATGTTGCAATCATTTGAATTGTTTTTATAAAAGTATAAATAATTTCAATAATATAGAGGGTGCAGTATGAAAATATGTTGCCTCAGTTTTAAGATAATTCTAGAATTCCATTGATCCACTCAGGATCTAATTTTACACCGGCTAGTTTTTTGTAAAAATGAATAGCGGGTATATTCCAATCCAACACTTGCCAGTTGATGCCATGGAGATTTTTTTCTTTGCAAGTAGCGATGAGTGCTTCAAACAACATCATACCAATGCCATTTCCGCGCATCGATTCTGTAACGATAAGGTCTTCTAGATACATGCGTTGGCCTTTCCAGGTGCTGTATCTAATATAATACAATGCGAATCCAATTATTTTTTTGGAATCATTTTCATCGGTGAGTTCTGCAACAAAAGCCCACCAAACAGGATTTTCTCCGAAACCGCTTTCTACAAAATGATCAAAAGGAACAGTGACTTCAGTTGGTGCTTTTTCATACAGCGCCAGTTCGTGAATTAAATCCATCATCACTGCACAATCTGTTTTTTCGGCCTTTCGAATTTGTATGTTCATGATGATTAATTGTGATCGATGATGGTATAGGTTACGCCATATGAGCCATCGGCAAAATATCCACCATTATTGGGTTGATATTCGCTATGAAAAAATTTACGGTACACCATCCCAATGCCTTTTGCATATTTTTCTTGTCCAAAATTGATTTCGCTGTAACTGCCAGCTTCTCCGGGAATGCCAATGATTTCGTCTCTTTGGTTGATGGTAATGGTGCTGTCGAATTGCAAATTGCCAAAGCTTTCGGGTTGGTTGATGTTTGCATAAGTATAATCCCAGTTATCTAAATATCTCAACAGTGAATTTGCAGAATACGTATCTATGTAACGATTGCCTTTCCAGTTGGTGTAATCTGCGAATGGCAATTGTAATTTGATGTACCGCAAATTGTTTTCAACAAATTCAAATTGTGTACTGGTATTTGTTGCCATGAAGCTAGCATCGGGCACCCAAGGTTGTGTTGCATTTTTTCTGATGAATCTAAAAATGCGATAGGAGGGTCTGCCCAAATTATCCGTAATTAATGAATCTGTTTGAAATTTTACTTGATAAGAAACGACGGTGTCTCTGGTTCCAAAGGCAAGATAAATCAAGGAATCCAGTTGATAAGTAATGTATTTGCCAGTTTCTAGAGGGTTGTAATCGGCTATAGCAGAAGAGTTGTAAGATTCGGTTTTTTTACAGGAGTATAAATAAAAAGTGAAAAGCAAAAAGTAAAAAATTAAAGCCAGTTTGTTGATCTGGAAATATTGTTTTTTCATTTGTACTTTTTTAAAAAATATGGTGATTTATTTGAAAATCAGTATCCAGTATCCAGCATCCAGTATCCAGCTTATCCATCCTATCCCCGCTGTATCACACCTCCGCCAATCACATCATCGCCTTCGTAGAATACGGCACTTTGTCCGGGTGCTACACCTTTTACATTGTCGTAAAATACAACTTTTACACCGTTGTCGGTTGCAATCAGCTGACTTAAAGCGCCTTTGTCTTTGTAACGAATTTTTGTAACTGCGTCGATGTTTTCGGTGAGTCCATCGTATTTAATCCAATTTATTTTATTGACGAACATTTCTGTTTTGTTGAGATCATCCTCTGCACCTAAAACAACCGTGTTGGTTTCTGGGATAATTTCTGTTACAAAAGCGGGTGCACCTAAGGCGATATCCAGTCCTTTGCGCTGACCAATTGTATAGAAAGGATAACCTTTGTGTTTCCCCAAAATTTTGCCAGATTTGTCGATAAAATTTCCACCATCCACTCTTTCTTCCAAGCCATCAACCCGTCTTTTTAAAAAGCCTCGGTAATCGTTGTCTGGCACAAAGCAAATTTCATAACTTTCATTTTTCTTTGCCAACTCGGGATAGCCGAAATCGTGTGCCATTTGTCGGATTTCAGTTTTGTGGTAAGTACCCAATGGAAGCAGTGTTCTACTTAGTAAATCTTGTTGTAGTCCCCAGAGTGCATAGCTTTGATCTTTGGTTTCGTCTTTTCCTTTGCGAATGAAATATCTACCATTGGAGTGTTGGTGAATTTGTGCGTAATGGCCGGTAGCAATGAATTCACATCCAAGTGCATCGGCTCTTTTAAGTAGTGCGCGCCACTTGATATGTGTATTGCACATCACACAGGGATTGGGTGTTCTTCCGGCGATATATTCTTCAACAAAATTTTCGATTACAAAATCGCCAAATTCTTCTCTAATATCTAAAATAAAATGTGGAAATCCGTGTTCAACAGCTGCCATTCGGGCGTCGTTAAAACTATCCAGATTGCAGCAGCCAGTTTCTTTTTTATTGGAAACGCCTACACTAGTGGCATAATCCCAAGTTTTCATGGTGATGCCTACCACCTCATAGCCTTCCTTATGTAGCATTAATGCGGCCACGGTACTGTCGATTCCACCGCTCATAGCCATCAATACTTTTCCTTTGTTGCTCATGATTTTTTATACGATGCAAAGATAGGGGTTAAAAGGTTTGGGAGGTTTGGGAGGTTTATGAGGTTGAGGAGGATTGTAGGGGTTCAACATTTTCAACCCTTACAAGAGGTTTATGCTCAATATGTTCAAAAGGTTCAATGCGTTCAAAAGGTTAGAAAAAACAAACAACAAACAATAAACAACAAACAATAAACAACAAACCAAACAATAAACATTTTTCTTTATTTTGCAATATGCAACAATACTTAGATTTACTCAAACACATAAAAGAAAACGGAACGGATAAAAGCGACCGTACTGGAACTGGAACCCGAAGCGTATTTGGTCATCAAATGCGTTTTAATTTAGCAGAAGGTTTCCCTTTGGTTACAACAAAAAAAACTC
>CAIQHJ010000178.1 GCA_903871575.1 uncultured Bacteroidota bacterium | reverse complement strand
TCCAAATTATCTGGCATTTGTAATGTCATAGTTCTCATACTATGAAGTTAAAAATAAAATTTGATGGAAAATAGAAGAATTAGAATAATCTATGGAATTATTAACGGTTTCAAAACTTATTTGTTATTTTGAAAATATTGTTATTGATTTTAATAGCAATGTGGTCCCGCCAAGAATCGAACTTGGATCTAAAGTTTAGGAAACTTCTATTCTATCCATTGAACTACGGGACCAAATTTTTCAACATCCTGAATGTTGAAATGTATCTCTTTTCAACATCTACTTTTTTGGGGAGACAAAAATACATTTTTCTTTTTATTGACTTCCCTAAATAAAAACGGCTGCCTCTTCGAAGCAGCCGTTTATTTTTTTTAACTGAAATTATAATTTCAAAAAGCGCGCAACATTATATTGACCATTGTAATACAATCGAATGGTATAATATCCAGGCAATAAATTATCTGTGTTAAATGTAATGGTGTTGCTTCCCAATACACCCGATACAATCGTTTGAGAAACCAGTACATTCTGTGCGTTATATACAAATCCATACACCGTGGTGGCACTGTCTAAGATAATATTTACATTCACCACATTCGTTGCAGGGTTTGGATACGTCAACAATACAGGGGCTATGTTTACCATTCTGCAAATCTCACTAACACATGGCGGAAGCCCCGGCATAAACGGAACTTTTGCTACTCGCAAACATACATTCTTAACGCCTGATGTTGCAAATACATGCGTTGGATTGGCATCATGACTAATTGTTCCATCTCCAAAATTCCAAGTAATTGAATCTCCTGGCGCAAAACCAAAACTGCTATTTACAAAATATGCCGTATTGGGCGCATTCGGAGAAATCTGCCAGTTGAAATATGCAGACAAATTACATGGTGGTGGTGGCGGCGTTCCGTTAACCGTAATAGTAATACAAGTATCACTTACACAACTGCTGCTCACCATCACTTGCATACAAACCGTATACACACCCGGCTGCGCATACACGTGCGTAATCTGATTTCCTGTTCCAAATGTGCTGTCTCCAAACGACCAATTTACCTGTGGTGCATTGGCTGTAATGGTGGTATTGACAAATGCAAACACGTTCGTTTGATCTGGCGCTGGATTAACATTAAATGTTGGAACCAGGTTGCATGGATTTGGATTGGGTGCATTGATAACTACCGTTCCACAACTGTCGGCAAAACATGTGTTGCTCGTTTGAACATGCATACAAACGGTGTACACTCCCGGTTGGGTAAACGTATGCGAAACAATGTTTCCTGTTGCCGTGGTGCTGTCGCCAAAATCCCAGGTTACCACCGCTCCTGCCGAATTGGGTGCAGTCGTATTCGTAAACACAACCGTATTGGGCTGGTTGGGTAAAGTTTGTATCGTATAGTTTGGTAATAAATTACAAGGCACACTATTATTAATAACCACGGTATGACAAACCTCGCTTGCACACGGTGGCGCACCGGTAATGTTTCTTACCAATCGTAAACATACAGTATAGGTTCCTGAAGCAGTGTAGGTGTGTACAGGGTTTACATCATATCCCATCGATCCATCTCCAAAATTCCAAATGATGGAATCGCCAGGCGAGAAATTCACGCTCGTATTTGTAAATGCAACGACGTTACCGCTTGGTGCTACTGTTGAAACAAAATTGGCTGTCAAATTACATGGTGTTGGATTGGGCACTTGCACCTGAACATTTATGCAAAATGTATCACGGCAAACATTTGTTGTTCCCAATACACCCGATACAACAACCAAACATACATTGTATAATCCCGAAGCATTGTATACATGGGTTTGATTGCTCAGATTCTGTGTGGTGATGCTTGATCCGTCGCCAAAACTCCAGTTGCAAACCACTTGTCCCGCTCCAATTGTAGAGCCATTGATAAATTCGATGACGTTGGGTTGATTGTTCACATTGCTAGAACTGAAAAACGCTTGTGCGCTGCAAGGAGTGTTGCATGCGATGGTAATGGTTTGCCAAGCACTGTCCTGACAAACAACAACACCATTTGGATTTATTGTTTGTGTTGCATGATATACAGTATAAGTGCCGCAATTTGCAAATGTATGCGGCGGATTGGCCAATGTACTGCTGGTTCCATCTCCAAAATTCCAGTAATGACTCAATAAAGAATCTGGCGCCGAAACCGAAACAAAAAACAATGCATTTGGACCAGCACTGGCCGTTGTGAACTGCGCATCACAAGGCTGTGCGTAAGCTTTTGTCAATCCGATTAACAAAACGAGTAAAAAGTAAATTTTTTTCATTCTATGGTTTTTAATAACAAAAATTTGAATTGAACTGTTGTTATACAATTGGCGTTTGTAAGCGCAACTGCGTTAAACAAGACGGCTTCAACCCTACTTTCGTTGTATCTATTTGTAAAAATATCTGTTTTATCTACGTTTTAGTCGATTTATCAACAAAATTTGTTTTTTGTTTTCTTGATGCATCAATAAAAAATGCAGAGAAATGGAAGCAGTGAAAAATAAAAATCGAATTATTCATTTTCATCCAAATGGTTTGAGGAACCTTAATTATCTTTGTCGCCTAATTTTTCAGGTATGAAATGGTTAAATATTTTTGTAAAATTCCGTTTGTGGATTGGATTGGTTTTGATTGCTTTAGCGGTTTTTGTTAACATGCAAGCTGGTTTTTGGCCGGCCTTTATCATATATTTCTTAGCCCTGATTTGTGTGCTTGGACATTTCTTATTGGGTCCAATGCGACTGATTCAATCTGCGATGGAAGAAGGCGATATGGTAGAAGCCAAAAAAATTGTTGATTCTATTCTTTTTCCTCAATTGCTTATCAAACCCATTCGCTCCGTGTACTACACCATTCAAGGCAATTTGGCAATGGCCAACCAAGATTTTGACGGAGCAGAAAAATTAATGAAAAAAGGATTGTCTTTGGGTGGTCAATTTACCCAACAGGCAGAAGGTCCAAGTAAACTGCAATTGGGCATGCTCAGCATTCAAAAAGGAGACATGAAGCAAGGCGAAGCATATATCCGCCAAGCCATCAGAGCTGGTTTGCCAGATAATGAAAACAATGCAGCCGCATATTTGCAGCTTTGCTCCATTATGATGAACAAAAGAGAATTCAGAGCAGCCAAAGAATATTTTAAAAAGGCCAAATCTTATAAAGCAACAACCCCGCAAATTGTTGAGCAAATCAAACAGATTGAAAAATACATCACCAGAATGCCAGGGTAGTTGGTATTAAAATAGCTTTTCTACCACCTCATATCGGTAATCAAATATACCCTTCAACTGTTTTTTTACCATCAACGCATTGGCAATATCTCCCAAAAATCCCATGGGCAGTTTATAATGTACAATGTCTGTCATCTCCACGCCTGCTGCTGTTTCCCTAAAATGATGTTGGTGATGCCATAGCTGATAAGGACCAAATCGCTGTTCATCTACAAAATATTTTCTGTCTTCTACATGCGTTATCTCGGTCATCCAATACAAAGGAATACCCAAAATTGGACTTACTTTGTACTCTATTATTTGGCCGGGATACATCTTTTCTCCATGATGTTTAGAAATGATTTTGAATCCAAGCTTTTCGGGTGTAATCTTTTGTAAATTTTTGGGACTGCTGAAAAAATCCCAGGCTTCGTCGAGGCTAATTTTTAATAGCTGAACTGTTTTGATGCTGTATACTTTACTCATGTAATGCTAACAAATTTTGATCGATATTGTTTAAAAAATACCACTCAACGCGGCATCGGCATATCCAAATTTTCCAAAATATCTGCAGTACATTTGTAATATGCCCACAATCAACACCAAACTCCAGGAAACTTTCGTAAAAGAATATCAGAAATTAAATAGCCAGCAAAAAATTGCAGTTGACACCATCGATGGCCCAGTAATGGTAATTGCTGGTCCGGGTACCGGAAAAACACAAATCCTCGCCAGCCGCATTGGAAAAATTTTACTCGAAACAGATACCCATCCCGACAATATTCTTTGTTTAACATACACCGATGCCGGCGTAGTGGCGATGCGCAAAAGACTCTTGCAATTCATAGGGCCCGATGCGTATAAAGTAAACATTTATACTTTTCATGCTTTTTGCAACGATGTTATTCAAGACAATCTTTCTCTTTTTGAAAAAAATAGTTTGGATGCTATTTCTACTTTAGAAAGTATAGAATTGTTTAAATCGCTCATTGACACCTTACCCAAAAATCATCCATTAAAAAGATACCGAGGTGATGTATATTTTGAAGTAAAAAATTTACAGTCGTTGTTTAGCAACATGAAGCGCGAAGGCTGGAGCCCTGCATTTTTAAATGCTCGCATCGACGAACACATTGACGCCCTTTCAACCAGTGATGAGCATATCTACAAAAACAGCAGAGCAGGTCAATGGACAAAAGGTGATTTTAAGCCTTCTTATCACGAAGAGCTAGAAAAAATGGAAAAATTACGGGCAGCCGTAAACGAATTTGAGCGGTTTGAAAAAATGATGAAAGATCACAATCGCTACGATTTTGATGACATGATTATTTGGGTAATAAAAGCGTTTGAAAGCAATGCCCATTTGTTGGCCAATTATCAAGAACGCTTTCAATATATTTTAGTAGATGAATACCAGGACACCAGCGGCTCTCAAAATAAATTGGTGCAATTGCTCATTAGTTTTTGGGAAAATCCAAATGTGTTTGTAGTTGGAGATGATGATCAAAGCATCTTCCGATTTCAAGGTGCCAACGTAGAAAACATGTTGCACTTCGCTTCTCATTATCAGGAAGCCTTGGTAAAAGTTGTGCTTACCAATAACTATCGCTCCACGCAACCCATTCTCGATGCAGCAAAAACACTCATCAACAAAAACAACGATCGGCTCATTAATAAAATTGATGGCTTAACAAAAGAACTTGTCTCTTCTAATCAAAAGATCAACCAGCTTACACATCTTCCGGTTGTTGTTGAGTATGAATCACAAAGACAAGAAATGATTGCCATTGTAACAAGGGTACAAACTTTGTTGGCAGAAGGTGCAGAACCTGGAAACATTGGCATCATCTACAAAGAAAATAAATACGGGGAAGTGATATCGCAATATTTTAGTTTGCTCAACATACCGGTATACAGTAAACGACACATGAATGCCATGGAATTGCCATTGTCGAAAAAAATATTTACAATTTTAAAATACCTGGCATCCGAACATTTTATACCCTACAGCGGCGACCAGCTGTTGTTTGAAATACTGCACTTCGATTGGTTTGCTATTCCGCCCATAGAAATTTCTAAACTCACCATGGAAGTTGCAGATAGAAGATTTAAAGAAAACAAGACTTCTATTCGCGAATTGATGCAAGAAAAAATACATCGGCCCGATAAAAATCTATTTGAAAAAAACATGTCCGATGCAATGCAACATGCGGCTATGGTGATTGAAGATTTGATTGCGGCTGTTCAAAATCTAACCCTACAATCTTTATTTGAACAAATCATCCGATCGGCAGGTGTCATTTCTTTTGTGATGAAAAGTACCGATAAACATTGGCAATTGCAGGTGCTCACTGCGATATTTGATTTCGTTAAAGAGGAAACTCACCGAAAGCCATTGATGAATTTGCAGGCATTGGTAACGCTGATTGAATTGATGGAACAAGAATCTATTGCCATACCATTGGTGCAAATAAGTGGCAGTGAAAAAGGCGTGAATCTCATGACAGCGCATGGTTCAAAAGGTCTTGAGTTTGAGTATGTTTTTGTGGTGGGTTCTAACGCAGATGTATGGGAAAAGAAAAAAGCCAATAATCGCGGATATAAAATTCCTTCAACCGTTTTTCTCTCATCTGCCAATACCAAAGATTATGAAGAGTTGAGGCGTTTGTTTTATGTTGCACTTACCCGCGCAGAGAAACATTTATTCATTTCGTATGCTCGATTTAAAAATGATGGAAAAGAAATTGAACCATCTATGTTCATTGCCGAAATTCAGGAGAACTATCAACTGCCGGTAGAAAAACATGCTATTGATATTGAAACAGAAGCTCAATTTGCCGCATTGAATTTTGGTGAAGGCGCCGCTCCTGAAATTGAAAAATTGGAAGACGATTTGATTGGCCCGATGCTCGATAAGTTTGTAATGAATGTGACGGCATTAAACAGCTATTTAAAATGTCCACTCAGTTTTTATTATAATAATTTCATTCGCATTCCTTCAGCAAAAAATGAATCTACAGAATTTGGTTCTGCTGTTCACTTTGCACTTGAGCATCTCTTTAAAAAAATGCTCGATCATCCTCAAAAAACATTTCCATCCAAAGAAAATTTTATCGAATTGTTTGAATGGTACATGAATAGAAATAGAGAGAGTTTTTCGAAGGAACAATTTAATCGACGCATCGAATATGGTCAGGAAATTTTAAGCAATTATTACCAGGAATACATT
Organism: uncultured Bacteroidota bacterium; assembly: GCA_903871575.1. GTDB lineage: Bacteria > Bacteroidota > Bacteroidia > Chitinophagales > Chitinophagaceae > Ferruginibacter. The sequence goes on along the minus strand of CAIQHJ010000178.1, from coordinate 1,086 downwards.
CATCATTTCAATAAAGTAGTGGTAAATGAACACAATATTAAAGGTGTAACTGTATCAAATGTGCCAATCAAAGGCAAGCTCGATAAATTGGAGTTCGATGGCAAGTCGGTAAATGTAGTGGATTATAAAAGCGGTAACCCAGAGAATGGCATCAAAAAAACAAAAGGCCCTTCTGATAAAGAGCCAGATGGCGGAGATTATTGGCGTCAGGCAGTTTTCTATAAAATTTTGGTTGACAATAAGCCGGGTAAAGATTGGGTTGTTGCCAGCACCGAATTTGATTTTATTGAACCCGATACTAAGAAAAAATACAAGAAAATAAAAATCGCCATTTCGCCCGCAGATATCGAAACGGTAACACAACAAATTGTAAGCACTTGGAACAAAATTCAAAACCGCGAATTTTATGTGGGTTGTGGAAAAACGGATTGCCAATGGTGCAACTTTGTGAAGTCAAATAATTTGGCGGTAGAATTGCATCAGCAAGATGAAGATGGAGAAGATGTTTAGTTTAACTTAGCAATTCATGAAAAATAATATTTTATTGGTTGTTGCTTTTTTATTGTTTTCACAAACGATGAGTTTGTTGATGAGCAGTTGTGCACAAATTGGTGCGCCAACCGGTGGACCAAAAGATACTATGGCACCGGTATTAATCAAAGCCATTCCTGATAGCCATCCCACACGATTTGCAGGCAATAAAATCACGCTTACATTTAACGAATACATAGAGCTGCAAGATTTACAATCCAACATCCTGGTTTCGCCTGCACCCAAAACCAATCCGTTAATCAGTAGCTCACTCAAAACCATCTCCATCAAATTAAAAGACACGCTGGAGCCCAATACCACCTACAGCATCGATTTTGGCAATGCCATAAAAGATATCAATGAAGGCAATGTGCTCCAAAATTTTAGCTACGTTTTTTCAACAGGAGATTATTTTGACTCGCTCGAATTGAAAGGAAAAGTGGTGATGGCAGAAACCGGAAAAATAGACAGTACGCTTTTAGTGCTATTGTACAGAAATGCACCAGATTCGGCCGTTTGTAGCAGAAAGCCCAATTATGTTGCACGTTTGAAAGG
>CAIQHJ010000177.1 GCA_903871575.1 uncultured Bacteroidota bacterium | reverse complement strand
CCTTTGTGATGTGGAATTTTAACACCACCAATCCAAAGGTCTCTGCCTACAACAAGTTGATGGAAATCTACGCCGGAGCCGATTCTGTATGACATAAGTTTTTAGTTCAAGAGGTTTAAAACGTTTAAAATGTTCAAGATGTTGAGGTTTATTAGGTTTAAGAGGTAGGAAGCTTCGCCAACCTTTTGAACTTATTGAACCCTTTTGAACCTTTGAAACATTTACTTCGCAAAAATAAAAAAGCGTTTCCGGTTAAAGAAACGCTTTTTCAAAAAGTATTGTCAAATTATTTTTTTGAATCCATGTTGTATACTAAGCTGAAACGCAAAGTGTTTGACAATGGGTTACGATTAACACCAGAACCTGATGGTAATAAGTAAGAGAAGTTAAATCCAACCATGTTGTATTTCAAACCTGCTCCCAATGTAAAGAATCTGCGATCTCCTTTGATTTTGTTTTCGTAGAAATAACCTGCTCTGAAAGCAAATTGATCTTTATACCAGTATTCAGAACCAATGGCAACAGTTGCTTCTTTTAACTCATCGCTTCCTGCATCACCAAATGAACTGAACCAGCTAGATACTACACCTTTAGAATAATAATCTTCCATGTTGCTAGTATCAGGTGTTGGAACCATCAATTTGTTGATGTCCAAAGCGAAAGTGATTTTGTTATCTGCATCAAAAGTTTTGTTGTAAGCAACACCCAAACCTAAATTAGCAGGAATATAATCTTTTTTGCTAGCGTCGTTTGTGTAAGAAATTTTTGAACCTAAGTTAGATAAAGTAGCTCCGTAATCGAAACCATTTCCACTTGCATTGGTTCCTTTGTAAAACCAGTGAATATCACCAGCAATTGAAGAACCTTTTTTGTATGATACACCTGGAGTAGATGTGTTACCAGCCAAATCAGAACTAATATAGCGAACAGCTACACCCAATCCCATTTTGCTTGATAATTTTCTAGCATATCCCGCGTCGAATGCAAATTCACGAGGACGATATTGTTGTAGGTTATTTCCAGAAGCGTCTGTGAACTGGATAACTCCCAAACTGAAATATCTTAATGAAGCAGTAATAGCTTGTGTTTCATCTAATTGATAGTAACCAGCCAATGAAGCCAAATACACATCGTTTAGTTTCAAATCACTCAACCATGGAGTGTACGTTGCAGAGATACTCATTTTGTTGGCAGCAAATGGAGCTTTAGCCAAATTCCAAAATCCTACGTTTGCATCAGCAGCAGTAGCGATACCAACATCACCCATACCACCACCTCTTGCATCAGGTGAAATTCTTAAAAAAGGAACTGCAGATGTTACTACGTTAATAGGATCTGAGCTCTGAGCTTGTGTTGTTACTGAAGCTCCCACTAACATTACGAATGCTGCTAGTTTCAAAGTTGCTTGTTTCATGCGATTTTAATTGTCTTGGTTAGGTAGAGTTTCTCTCTATACGCTTGTATTTTAATTTTTAATAGAGTGTAAAAATAATCGTTTTATTGAAATGACCAATTTTTTTTCTAAAAATAAAAAACAGGTTATCCATTGTTTTTACGCTTTGTAAAAATCAAAAACGAAGATATGTCCAAATTATTGCAAAGTATGTATTGGTATGCAGACATAGACTATAATATAAATCATTCCCTCACAATTGATAAAAAGTTTTAAAAATGTTATTTTTTATTAACAATGTGCAAAAAACAAATTTCATTGAACTAAAGTTTATATATTCGCGTCAATTGTTACCCCAATTGATACAATAATTTAGAAAACCCTTCGTTAAACCATTTGCAAAACGAATGCACATGCAAAAATTAATCTCAGTAAAAAACATCTTAGTAGTTGTTTTAGCCGTATCCTCACTGTCATCTTGTATTTTCAGTAAGAAAAAAGAAAGCTCAAGTGTAACCGGTTGGGCCTACGACGACAAAAACATGGGCAATTTCCATGTTTCCAAAATTAAATATCCAAAAGCTGGACCAGGTCTAGTTTTCGTTCAAGGCGGTACCTTCGTAATGGGCGCTAAAGACGAAGACGTAATGGGCGATTGGAATAACGTTCCTCGCAGAGTAACTGTACCATCTTTCTTCATAGATGAAACAGAAGTAGCCAACGTACATTACAGAGAATATTTGTATTGGTTGGCAAACACTTTCAATAACGATACGGCTATCATGGCGAAATGCTTACCAGACACTTTGGTTTGGAGAGAAGAGCTGGCCTACAACGAGCCTTATGTAGAATATTATTTCCGGTATCCATCATACAACTACTATCCTGTTGTTGGTGTGAGTTGGCAACAAGCACACGATTTCTGTATTTGGAGAACAGATCGTGTTAATGAATTTAACTTGATGAAAAAAGGATACCTTAAGAAAGATGCTGCTAAAAAGGAAATGAAAGGTGGAGGTGCTGATGGTTCATTTAATACTGAAACGTATTTGATGAATCCAGAAATGATTCAAGGAAGAGGCAAACCAAAAAAATCTGACTTAAAAGACATCAACAACAAACCTAGAACAACCGTTCGTTTGGAGGATGGAATTTTAAATATGGGCTACCGCCTACCTACAGAAGCGGAATGGGAATATGCTGCTTATGGTTTATTAGATCAAAACCCTTCACCTAGAAAAAAAGAATCTAAAAGTGGAGAGGAATTGCGTTCTAACCAACAAATTTATTCTTGGAGCAAAAACGTAAATGGTTTAAGAGACAATAGACATGGTGCTTGGCAAGGTAAATTTATGGCCAACTTCAAACGTCAAAGTGGCGATAACATGGGTGTTGCAGGTGGATTGAACGATCGCTCTGCTATCACTGGTCCAATCAAAGCCTTTTACCCTAATGCTTTTGGATTGTACAACATGTCTGGTAACGTAAGTGAGTGGGTTGGTGACGTATACAGACCAATGACGCCAACAGATGGACAAGATTTCAACTATTTCCGTGGTAACGTATTCAAAAAATACTACAAAAACAGCAACGGCGAATATGAAAGAGACAGCATGGGAAGGTTGAAGAAAACAGATATCTCTGATGAAGAGGTTAAAAACAGAACCAACTATCAACGCAATAATGTTATCAATTACTTGGATGGTGATAGTGCAAGTAGTGTAACTTACGGTTATGGTGTTACCACTTTGATCAATGATAAAGCAAGAGTTGTGAAAGGCGGAAGCTGGAATGACAGAGCTTATTGGTTATCACCAGGTGCTCGTCGTTATATGCAAGAAGATCAAGGATCAAGTACCATCGGTTTCCGTTGTGCACAAACCTATCTTGGACCACCAGAAGGCCCTGGATTTAAAGATGGTAACATCTTTGGAAAACGCAAACAAGGAAAGAAAAAATAATTGAATTGAAACAAAAAAGGCTGTCTGCAAAGACGGCCTTTTTTTATGTGCAAAAAATAAAAACCCACAATAGCTTGCAGGTTTTTTGTGCGGAGACGGCGAGATTCGAACTCGCGATACAGTTTCCCGTATACACACTTTCCAGGCGTGCTCCTTCAGCCACTCGGACACGTCTCCGTTTTATTGGGCTGCAAATGTACGTGCTATAAAGTTGATATAAAAATCAATCTAACACCTTTTCCATTTGCATACTGCGAGATCCTTTAACCAAGATGTTGCTATTGGTAACCTGTTGTGCTTGGAACCATTCTTTTGCAAGTGTAGATGATTTGAAGAATAAATAGTTTTCGTGAATCTCTGCAAATTGCTCACCAACCAAAACAACTTCATCCCAAGCATATTGTTTGATAAGCGATATCAATGCCAAGTGTTCGATATGGCTATCTTTTCCCAATTCCATCATTCCTCCCAACATTAATATTTTATGGGTTCCGGGCATTTGTGCGAAATTTTCAATGGCCAATTTCATACTACTTGGATTCGCATTGTATGCATCCAATATAATGGTATTGCTGCCTTTTATCAATAATTGCGATCGACTATTGGATGGTGTATAGGTTTCAAGAGCGATTTGAATTTTTTCAACGGCCACACCAAAAGTTTTACCAATACATACCGCCGCTAATACATTGGGTAAATTGTAACCGCCAACCAATTGTGATTTAATGGTATCGATTGAAACACCTTTTATAATGTCAACTTCTAAAAATTGCTGGTCGCTTTTAATTCTACCCACTACATCTGCATCTGTATTGTTGCCATAACTAATGATTGTCTGTGCACCCATACTCATGTACTGCAGGTATGCGTAGTCGTTAAAAATAAATATTGTTCCCAGCGTTGTTTTCAAATAATCAAATAGCTCCCCTTTTCCTTTTTTCACTCCTTCTTCGCCACCAAATCCTTCGAGATGGGCTTTGCCACAATTGGTTATTAAACCATGCGTAGGTTGGGCATACGCGCAATAGCCTTCAATTTCTTTTTGGTGATTGGCCCCCATTTCTATGACAGCTATTTCTGCATCCTTTTGAATTTTAAGTATGGTTAGCGGTATGCCAATGTGGTTGTTGAGATTCCCTTCTGTGGTATATGTTTTAAATGTTGTAGACAACACAGCATGAATCAACTCCTTGGTGGTGGTTTTTCCATTGCTGCCTGTTATGGCGATAAAAGGAATATTGAATTGTTCGCGATGTTTTTTTGCTAGCATTTGCAGTGCAATCAAGACATCTTCTACCAGAAACAATCGGCTATCCACAAACCCAGGATCTTCATCAACCACACAACAAACTGCACCTGCTTCCAAAGCTTTTTTGGCAAACACATTTCCGTTGAAATTATCTCCTTTCAACGCGAAAAAAATATCACCTTCTTTTAATTTGCGCGTGTCGGTTTGTACCGATGGGTGTTGACAATAAATGCTATACAGTTTGTCGATGTTCATTGTTGGGGTTTATTGTTTATTGTT
>CAIQHJ010000176.1 GCA_903871575.1 uncultured Bacteroidota bacterium | reverse complement strand
TGTATAAACGCTTCGTTTCGCAAGCTTAATACCTGACCCCTTACCAACCGCGCTACATTCACCCACATGGTAAGTCCGATGGCTATAAAAATTTGCCAAAATCCTTTTCCCATTGCAATTGTAAAAGCAAATACCAACAGCAAGGTTGGCACACTCCATGTTACATTTATCAACCACATAATCATTGCGTCTACCCATCCCCGATAATAACCAGCCACCGCACCCAAACTTATTCCAATTAATAAAGAAACCAACAACGCAATACAGCCCACAGATAAACTTATTCTGCTACCAATGATGAGCCGACTCAACATGTCTCTTCCAAATCGATCGGTTCCGAGCCAGAATGTTTTTTGTATAATGTGTACCCCAATTTTTTTGGGTTGATGGTTGGTAATTTGATCAATGCTTTTTACTTCCAAAACTGTTGTATCATCATCAACCAATCTATTAAATACCAAGCTGTCTTTGTTAATGCTGTATGATGTAATGGGTATCCAAACAAATGCACTGGGTTTTCCAAAAAAAAGCGCTTCCCATTTTGAAGTCTTCTGTTTCTTCTGACCATTGTCTATCAACAAAAACTGTTGCCGATAACCGGGATTTTTGGATTGTATTTCTACGCATTGTAAGTCGGCACCTGGTGTTTGATCGCTGGCAAACATGTATGCACCCATTGCAACGAAGGTCATCATCAAAACAAAGAACAATGACAATACTGCCAATTTGTTTTTTTTGAAATGATTCCAAAATCGATATTCATCTTGTAGAACTTGATGGGCCATGTTGGAAATTACAATTAAAAATGAACATTTATTTTACGTTGCGCGATTTCCATTCGTAGTTTCCAAATTTTCCCAACCAACCTGCTACAACGGTATAGCAAATATGAAAGGGCTGCATCAACGGAAACCACCACAACCATTTTTCTTTATTGAAGAATTTGGCAACAGGCAATAAAAAAATCAATTCGAAAATTGTCTTTATCAACAACAACAACACCAAATATTTGATGGCAATCATTTTCATCAACACTACACTTGCAATCAAAAGCACAAGTAAACTTACATTCACAAAATACACCAACATCAATACGGGTAAAATTCTTTTGTCTTGATATTTTTCTGCTTTACTAGCCCATCGAATTCTTTGTTGAAAAAACGCTTTCCAATTTTGAATAGCAGCAGTTTCTACAACTACATTTTTTGATTTGACAAACAGCATCTCGTTTGGATATAATGCCCCAATTTTATGCATCAACAAATAATCATCACCACTTGCAATGTTGTCAATTCCTTCAAATCCACCAACCTCATTAAATATGTTTTTTGTATAAGCCAAATTCGCACCATTGCACATGCCCATTAATTTATGGTGCACCACTACGCCGGTAATACCTTGTAAACTCATGAAATCAAGCGTTTGAAAAATTTCTACGAATCGATTTTTACAATGAATAACAACGGGCATAACCATCATAACAGGCTTTTTTTCTTCATACACATTTACGATGGTTTGCAGCCAATCTTTTCCCATCATACAATCTGCATCCGTGGTGATCATCAACGATCCTTTGCTGTGTTCAATACCCAACGCAATGGCTTTTTTCTTATATGCTGTTATGCTTCCATCAGCAATATAATTTCGCATTTCCAATAAACGGATTTGGTTGTTTAGATGTGGCTTGATGATTGAAACGGTTTGATCGCTTGAAAAATCATCAATGATGATGAGCTCATAATGTGATGCAGGATAGGTTTGAGCTATAATAGATTGAATGAGTTTTTCAATATTATCTTCTTCATTTCTGGCAGCAACAATAATAGAAACAAATGTATTTTGGTGTAGTGCATCACTTGTATAATTGGGAATCGAATTCCATTTTATTCTGTAAAACAACAGCAACATCACATAGCCAATCAGTACAACAAAACCAATAATAAAAATGAGCTGCAGCATATTGATATCAATCATTCCTACAAAAATAAATGTTTAACAATGAATCAAATAACTAACTTTATATGGTATCTAAAACTACCATACTTTCCCATGCCGTTGTACTTCCATTTCAAAAAACTGAACACTATTCTTTTATTGATTTTGTTATTATCGCTTTGCACAGAAAATATTCATGCACAGCAAAAAACAGCTGCTTTTATCAAGCTGACAGAACCTTTAAAAGATTTGAACGTTACTTCTACCAGTAAAAAATACATCATTGGTAGCACTTGCAAAACCTGCTCCCTCACCATCAACGATAGCTTGGTAAAGGTTTATGCAACCGGAGCATTTGCGTATGAATTGGATTTAATTGAAGGCGATACGAGTTTCTTGTTGTGTGCCAGTTCGCCATCAGGAAACATTGTTACCAAAACCATACAGTATCAGTATTCCATTCCATTACCAGAACAACCTACATCTACTATTTCTATTGAAAGAATTCAAACTTTTCCGGAGGGTAATTTGTTGTTGAAAGC
>CAIQHJ010000175.1 GCA_903871575.1 uncultured Bacteroidota bacterium | reverse complement strand
TTAAAGGTTCACCATATCGCGCAGCGTCCAACATTTTTGGCACTTTGGAAAGGAGTCAGTTTATTTTCAGAAACAGCCTCAACAGCGTCAAAAACTTAATACATCTTAAAAACAATCCTACTGCAGCTTTCAAAAAACCGCTGCAATCCATCAGCAGCTTATTAGCAGCCACGCATTCCATCCCACTAAAAAATCCGATTTCAAAGCCTGTGCTTTTTTCTGAAATAAAAATATCAGATTTACCATTGATTCAGCATTGGCCAATGGATGGCGGCGCGTTTGTTACACTACCACAGGTATATACAGAAGATATCGATCAACCAGGCATTATGCATGCCAATTTGGGAATGTACCGAATACAATTGAATGGCAACGACTATCTCTTGAATCAAGAAATCGGATTGCATTATCAGTTGCACCGTGGAATTGGGGTTCATCAAACCAAAGCCAATAAACATCAAAAACCCCTCAAGGTTAGTATTTTTATTGGCGGTCCACCCGCACATACAGTTGCTGCGGTTATGCCTTTGCCCGAAGGATTAAGCGAAATGACATTTGCTGGTGTGTTGGGCAATAGAAGATTCAGGTATACATATGTTGACGGTTATTGCGTGAGTACAGATGCTGATTTTGTGATTACAGGAGAAGTAGCGCCTGGAGCCGTAAAACCAGAAGGCCCATTTGGAGATCATTTGGGTTATTACAGTTTACAACACGATTTTCCGTTGATGAAAGTGCATAAAGTATATGCCAGAAAAAATGCAATCTGGCCTTTTACTGTTGTAGGACGCCCGCCACAAGAAGACACCAGTTTTGGCGACCTTATTCATTCCATGACCGGCGAAGCGTTGCAACATGAAATACCAGGCTTGAAAGAAGTCAATGCGGTTGATGCTGCCGGCGTTCATCCATTGCTGTTAGCCATAGGAAGCGAAAGATACACACCTTATCAACCCACCAAACAGCCAGCTGAATTGCTCACCATTGCCAATCACATGTTGGGTAAAGGTCAGTTGAGCTTAGCCAAATTTGTTTTTATTACCGCCGACGACGACCATCACATCAGCACTAAAAACATTTCGCATTATTTTCAATTTATTCTTGAACGAATTCATTGGAACAGGGATGTACATTTTTATACCAAGACCACTATCGATACGTTAGATTATTCTGGTGAAAGTTTAAATAGTGGAAGCAAAGTTGTTTTTGCAGCTTACGGCAATCAAATTAGAAAGCTGTTAAATGAAACACCAACATTATTCAATCAACTACAACAATTCATCAACCCACGCATCATTTTACCCGGAATTATCGCCATTCAAACACAAAAGTTCACCACTTACACAGCGGCTAAAACCGAAATGGAATCGCTGCAGAATCAGTTGACTGGCATACAATCAACTTGGGAAAAACAAGATGGTTTATCAAAAGAAATTGCGCTGATTATTGTATGTGATGATGCTGAATTTACCAGTCATACCTTGAACAATTTTCTTTGGGTTGCCTTCACCAGATGCAATCCATCGCACGATATTTATGGTGTAGACAGTTTTACCCGGCACAAACATTGGGGTTGTGAAGGCCCTTTGGTTATTGATGCTCGAATCAAACCACACCATGCGCCACCCGTTGAAAGAGACCCTGAGATGGAAAGACACATTGATAAATATTTTGAAAAAGGAGGCCCGCTTTATGGCGTACTGAAATAATTACAATCCCATGCGATACTTTACTTTACTGCTTGTTAGCTGTTTTTCGTTAATCACAACTTTTGCTCAACCCTTTTCAAAAAAGGACATCCAGAAAGACAACAACAGTTTGCTTTGGGAGATTTCGGGCGGTGGTTTACAAAAGTCGTCCTATTTATTTGGGACATTTCATTTGATGTGTAAAGATGACATTCATTTTTCCAATAACCTCAGAAAAGCGCTAACAGCTTCAGAAAAATTATACTTAGAAATGGATTTAGATGACCCTTCAAATACTGTAGGAGCGTTGATGTTCATGAACATGAAAGATGGTAAAACCTTGCGAGATTTTT
>CAIQHJ010000174.1 GCA_903871575.1 uncultured Bacteroidota bacterium | reverse complement strand
TTTGCTTCGCGAAGTAGAGCAGCGGTAGCTCGTCGGGCTCATAACCCGAAGGTCAGAAGTTCGATCCTTCTCTTCGCAACTATAAAGACCTTTTCAAGGTCTTTTTTTTTGCCTTAAAACTAAAAATAATCCTATATATTTGGACTCGAAATTTTTAAGTTCCCAATTATGGGTTACTACAGATTGCATCACTTAAAATAAAAACAAAAAAAATGAAAAAACTATTAATCCTTTCTGCTGCCGCAATTGTGTTGTTTACAACAAGTTGCAAAAAAGACAATGAAACCTGCACACTCAGCTCAAGCTCCATCACAGGTGCTTACAAAATTGCATCCAAATTATACAAGACAGATGCACAAACGCCTGCAGTAGACATTATTACAACATACGACGCTTGCGAAAAAGATGATATCCTGACATTTAGTTCAAACGGTACTTGGACACAATCGGAAGGTGCAACATCTTGCAGCCCATCAAACAGCGACAACGGAAACTGGTCACTTGTAGGCGAAACATTATCTTTGGATGGAGTTTCAACAACAGTTAGCAACTTTTCTTGCAGCGAGTTTACCATCAATATTACTGGACCGGGTGTAGGAGAAACCACAACGACTCGATTGGTAAGACAATAATCCCAACAATTAAAGATAACTTTGCCGAACATCTTCATGTTCGGCTTTTTTTTGGGCAAACAGTTTGAACATCTGAAAAAAAAAGTTGCTTACAGAAGCTAAGAATAACTGGCTTTAAAATTCGGTTATTCCAAACATAAAAAAATTGTAATGAAAGTTGGATTTGTAAATATTTTCGGGAAACCCAATGCAGGAAAAAGTACCTTATTGAATGCAATCATGGGCGAAAAAATGGCCATTGTATCGCACAAGGTTCAAACAACACGCCATCGCATTAAAGCCATTTTGAACGAAAAGGATTTCCAAATTATTTTTTCAGATACTCCAGGCATCATTGAACCCAAATACAAGCTACACGAAAAAATGATGCAAGCCGTAAAAGGCAGTTTAGAAGATGCAGACCTTGCCTTATTGCTGGTAGATGCAAAAGAAAAACCAGAAGAATCCCACGCCATTTTTGAAGCCTTGCATTTGAAAGCCCCTGCTGTTGTCATCATCAACAAATCAGATGCTGTAAAAGACGCACAGCAAATACAACAATTACAAGATTTTTTTGCAGCACAGCGTTATTGTAAGGAAGTGGTTGTTATTTCTGCATTACAAAAAATGGGCATCGAAGATTTACTCCAACGCATCTTATTTTATTTGCCAGAAGGCAATCCATTTTTCGAAGGCGACGACATCAGTGATTTGCCCACCAAGTTTTTTGTGAGTGAGCTCATCAGAGAAAAAATATTTGAATTGTATCAGGAAGAGCTCCCCTATCACAGTGCCGTGCTCATCAGAGAATTTAAAGAAAAAACAACGCTCATCAAAATCACAGCAGACATCATCGTTCAAAGAGAAACACAAAAAGGCATCATCATTGGTGAAGGTGGCAGCATGATAAAAAAACTTGGAACGCTTGCCAGAATAGACATTGAAGCATTTTTAGACTCCAAAGTATTCTTAGAATTGTTTGTCAAGGTAAGATCGAAATGGCGCGACAATGATATTTTTCTCAAAGAATACGGATACTAATCAACTGTTTTTAAATTTAATTTTGAATTTTTAATTTAGCATACATGAGTTTTACAGTAGCCATTACCGGCAGACCCAATGTGGGAAAAAGTACTTTTTTTAATCGATTGTTGGAACAACGCAAAGCAATCGTGGATGATTTTAGCGGCGTAACCAGAGATCGTCAATATGGTGTAGCAGAATGGTCGGGTAAAACTTTCAATCTCATTGATACAGGCGGATTCGTTCCCCAAAGTGATGATATCTTCGAAAAAGAAATTGCGAAGCAAGTAAACATTGCCATTCAAGAAGCAAATGCTATTATTTTTATGGTGGATGTTTCTACGGGTATTACCAACCTCGACGAATCAATGGCCGATTTGCTGCGAAGAAGTCAGAAGCCTGTTTTGTTGGTGGTGAATAAAGTTGACAACCACAATAGAATGATGGAGGCGAGTGAGTTTTATAGCTTGGGGTTTGAGCATATTTTCTTTTTGTCATCAATCAGTGGTTCGGGAACAGGCGAATTGCTGGATGCCATCAACGATTTAAATGTAGATGATGAAGGCGCTGATGCAGAAAATGAAGGCATCCCCAAATTCGCGATTATTGGTCAACCCAATGTTGGTAAATCATCTTTACTTAACGCGCTGGTTGGTTCAGAAAGAACCATCGTTAGCGACATCGCCGGAACAACAAGAGACACCATCCACACACATTACAATTTATTCAATAAGGAATTCATACTCATCGACACAGCAGGTATCCGCAGAAAAGCCAAAGTGCACGAAGACCTGGAGTTTTATTCTGTGATAAGAGCCATAAAAGCCATTGACGAAGCAGACATTTGTTTGCTGTTGTTGGATGCAGGCAAAGGAATAACCGCCCAAGATTTATCTATTTATTCGTTGGCTGTAAATAAAGGAAAAGGCATTGTAGTGTTGGTAAACAAATGGGATTTGATGGAAAAAGAAACCAACACAGCTAGAGATTATGAAGCAGATTTGCGCAAAAGACTAGCCCCTTTTAATGATGTGCCCATTATCTTTATTTCGGTTACAGAGAAGCAGCGTATTTTTAAAAGCATTGAGGCGGCATTGGAAGTGTTTGACAACAAGCATAGAAAAGTGACCACATCAAAGCTTAACGACATCATGCTAAAAGCTGTGGAACAATACCATCCACCGGTAGTGAGAGGAAATGCCATCAAAATAAAATATGTAACACAATTGCCTACACATACGCCAAGCTTTGCTTTTTTCTGCAACTATCCAGACGATATCAAAGCACCTTATAGAAATTATTTAGAGAACAAGTTGAGAGAGCAATTTGATTTTAAAGGTGTACCCATTCGATTGTTCTTTAGAAAGAAATAATTATGGGTTTTTTAATTTCAGAATTACCAAATAAGTGAGGATGGCAACGATTAGGATGATGATGATACTGACATAGAGATTTTCCATCCCTGCTATTAGCGATTTTCGTTTTTTCCTTTTTCTGGTTTCTTTAAGCAGCTGCTGTTGTAGCGTGTGCACGTTCGATGCAATCTTTTCTTGACCCAACAAATGCAACCCTTCTATGGCGTCTGTTGAAAACGCATCAGTTTCCATCTCCATCTCCAATGCATGTTGTTCAGAAGCGCTCAATTCGTTGCTGATGTATTGCTGCATTTTTTCTGGCTCAATGCCATTGTTGTGCGGCGACTGTTGGTTGTTATTTGCTGTCATTTGAGTTAGACTTTTCCATGATAATTTTTAAATTCCGTTTACCATTCTGTATGTAACTTTTTACCTGCATCATTTCAAATCCCGTTTGCTCAACAATTTGCTGGTAGCTCTTTTTTTCTAGATAAAATAAGATTATACACTGTTGTTGCTCAGGATTGAGCTGTTGCAAAGCATTACTCAACAAAGTAAATTGCTGTTCTTTTTGTAGAAATAAATGAAGATCGAAGGTGTCTGTTGCTGCAGTTAATTCAACACCATCCAACGGGTGTAACTGATGATTTTTATTTCGCAATTGCATCAAACAATAATTTTTAGCTACCATATACAACCAGGATTTAAAATATGCAATTTCAAATCTTGAGACATCCTTAATCACCTTTAAAAATATTTGTTGTACAGCATCCTTTGCATCGGCTTCATTTTTAAGGTATTTCATGCAAACACCCAACAACATCATCGTGTATCTGCCCAATAAAACACCCAGCCATTTATTGTCCGGCGCGCGCTGGTGTTTTTCTAGCAGCTCTTGGTCGCTGATATTTTGGTATTGATCTTGTTTCAACAATCCGAAATTATGTTTTTGGGAAGTTTATGTATTGGCAAACCTTAATGCTCAATTGTAGTCTCTGTTGCGTTTACCGCATCTTTTCCATTTTTATTTTTATCAAAAAACAACATTTTAACTGCCATCACAATCAATAAAACTGCAAAACATTTTTTTACATATTCCTGAGGAATAGACAAAGAGATTTTACTTCCCAAAAAGCTTCCCAATATAAAACCAATGGCAATAAATGCAACAACGGTAAAGTCTACATGTCCCTGTTTATAATATTGCAAAACGCCTAGGATACCCACCGGAAACATGATTAAAGCCAGGGATGTTCCTTGTGCATCGAGTTGAGAAAATCTAAGCAAATAGATCAGCGCAGGAACGATGATGATGCCACCGCCAATGCCTACCATTCCGCCGAGCATGCCCGCTGCTAATCCAATGATTAACAAAATCAGGATTGTTGTCATATCCATTTTATATTTTTTTCTTTTTAACATCATGTGCATTTTCCCGATCTCATGCAGTCAATTTATATCCCAAAAAAGTAACCCCAAAACTTACCAGAATACTCAATAAAATATATAATAATGAAGTGCCGAATTTTCCTTCCATGAGCAATTGTACATTCTCTAAACTAAAAGCAGAAAATGTTGTAAAACCACCACAAATACCTGTTATTAAAAACACATTCCATTGCTGTTGAAAAAGATTGTTTTTAATGCCGATGCCTGCAAAAATACCAATCAATAAGCTGCCCAATATGTTGATACTTAAAGTAATGAGAAACTGATGATTCAACTTGAAGAAATGAGATGGAAGGTATCGCAAAATGGTACCAATAAATCCTCCCAAGCCTGCTAGTAAAATATTTTTTAGCATATCAGTCATTTGATAAATTTCCAGAATAGGTATATTTAAAATCTACGTACCAAATTTTGTCAACCTTTACAATTTTAATTTCCATGGGTTTGTGCATGTAATCGTTTGCGTAATTGATGATGGTTGTAGAGTCGTTGATATCCGTATACTGATTGATTTGATAAGCAGCTGCCTTGTATTTTTGTTTTTGCGCTGCAGACATTTTACTGTAAAATGTTTGATAGGCATTGAACAATTGAATGTTTGCGGTATCTGGAAGCAATAACGATGTTGCTGTTTTAAAATCGCCAGCCAAATTGGCTTTGATAAACAAACTACCTGTTTCCATTGCGTTGGTTGGCCGCTCAGTAGCTTGTTGATTACAAGCGCCCAGCAAAACGATCAGTGCAAAAAAAATTATAAACGGCTTCATGATAAACTTTTTGTGTAGATGCAAGATTGCAAATGGCAAGTCATTGGTGAAATTAAAAAATCAAATTGGCATAAAAAAAGTAATGTTCTATAAATACCAAAAAAGGCAACTTTCGTTGCCTTTTTT
>CAIQHJ010000173.1 GCA_903871575.1 uncultured Bacteroidota bacterium | reverse complement strand
CTCTTGCAAAGATTTGCCAACAGTAAAAACAGGATACTTTTCTGAGTAAGCAGAATATCCGGTTTTTGTTCTTTCTACAATCATTTCTATTTTCATACTGATTATTTTTTTAGATTCCTGCGTCTTTCTTAATTTTTTTCTCTAATCCTTTACCTACCTCCTGGCTGCCATGATTTGGACAAACGATTTGTCCTTTTTTAGTAGGGTGTTGCATAATCATTTGACTGCCGCTTTGCCTGATTACAAACCATCCATCTTTTTGCAGCAATCTGATTAATTCATTTGATTTCACTTTCCAAAAGTAATATATTTATTACCTGAATCAAAATATATTCTTATGAAATAGAGAAATTTATAAAATATAAAATGCCGACCATTACAGTCGGCATTCAGTTTAAGTATTATTTTCTAAAACAATTATTATTCTAGAAAACAACATAGTCGGGACGATTACCGGGAGTTCGGACTTTTTGGAGGATTTGAAAGTCTTTATAACTTTTGAAAAATATTAGTTTTCGAATCCAAATCTAAACTAATCATTAGCAATTTGTTATTCCCTTATGAACTACACTAGAATTTTGATTTTATAATTACAAGAACATAAAACAACCAAACTGATAAAATTTATTTTGACATGTCATTTATTTTGCTTATATTATAATAATAAAATTTTTAAATGAAAAGATTAATAACCAACAAC
The DNA here is from genome assembly GCA_903871575.1 of uncultured Bacteroidota bacterium. GTDB lineage: Bacteria > Bacteroidota > Bacteroidia > Chitinophagales > Chitinophagaceae > Ferruginibacter. The sequence goes on along the minus strand of CAIQHJ010000173.1, from coordinate 18,765 downwards.
AATCGTAATTCTGCTCTTTATATGTCTGGATCAATTGTACTTTCCTCCATAATGTATAGAGTTTTTTTAAATGATGTGCCAAAAAATCAAAAATATAGTGCTGGCCTTTTTTTAGGTGCTGGAGTTTTAAAATTATCGAAAGATAAAATTCATCGAGATTTAGGAAGGGGATTATTCCTCTCAAGTGCTATTAACTGGATCTATGACTTAACCAGAAAATCAAATTGTCCTTTTGTATTTAAATCAAATCTGCCAACTGAAAATTCAATTCTAATAAACATTAATAATGGAAATATTATTCAAAAGATATGTCCTAAAAATGGAATTATTTATTTAACCAAATCAAATAATCGTGAAGGTTGGCTTGAATCATTTAAGTTGTTACATTGTTTAAATATTTCGGGCAGGTATGGAGGTCTGCAAAGCAAAAAAGGAAATCCAGTGCTCTGGCACAAATTACAAAACCACACAATTGAATTTAATTACCTATTAAGAAGTTGGATAAATTACTTCGAATCAAAAAGAAAAATATTTGAAGCTAAAAACATTAGCTATGAAAAAAAGCTTGATTTTTGGCGTTCAATGTTAAACGATGGTAAGCCATTGGATATTAAAAATAAAGACTGGAAACCAAAATTCAAAGGAGAATGGTCTATTTATAATAATACATTATTGAGATATGACGATTATGGGAACATTTTATATGGAGCAGCTGGTGCAGCTTTTGGTTTAGATAAATTTACTTTGATTGTTGGAGCCAATTTAAACCAATTAACAAAAACTGGATTTGATGATGAAAAAGACATTAAATCTATATTAAGAGGGATTAGATTGTATCAAGATTTCTTAAAAGCAAGTGTGCCAAATTTTATTAAATGAGATTTTTTGATAACAGAAACAATAATTTCAAGCGTTTAATTTTTGCGATAATTTATTCTGTGATTGCAATTTTAGCAATTAAGATTATAGATTTTTATATAAAAAAATCAGAAATTGCGAAATATGAAAAATGTTATAATGCATTAAACCCTTTAATGAAATTCAACTGTTTTGTAGGAATAGACTTAACTAAAGATACTTTGAGTAGAATTGTAAAATGCGACTCTGTGCTTTTGAATGATATGAATAATGAAATCTCTAATTTATTAACAAAAAATAATGCCATACTATACAATCTAAAAAATGAAGGCTGCTCTTCAATTGAAATTTTTGACAATGTGGTGCAATTGTGGTACAAGAAGTATGTAGTAGATATACAGTTTGATAGCACGAAAAATAGTATAGTTTCGGATATAAGTGATTTGAAATAGTCGAACGTCAATTGGTGTATTGCTTTATATAATTTGAAATAATAAATAAATACTCTTTTGAGCGAGCTTACACCGCTCTAATGCAAAAAGTCCAGCACTTTCGTGCAGGACTTTTCTTGTTTGTCGGGACGACTGGATTCGAACCAGCGACCACACGCCCCCCAGACGTGTGCGCTACCGGGCTGCGCTACGTCCCGATTTTTTGAAACGTTTGCAAATGTAATTTCTTGCATCCTAAATTCAAAATACACTTCATTTTTCTTCTCGTACTTTTCTTTTCTACAACCCATTAGCTTATTTTAACTACTTTTGATTCATATTATCTAAATAAAATCGTTTTCAATTGGCTAACATTTTAATCATCGATGACGAAAGAGCTATCCGTAAAACCCTTTCCGAAATCCTCGTTTTTGAAGGTCATAAAATCGACGAAGCTTGCGATGGAGAAGAAGGGTTTAAAAAATTTTCTGAAAAACAATTTGATGTTGTGCTCTGCGATATCAAAATGCCTAAAATGGATGGCATCGAATTTTTAGAAAAAGCAAAATCCATAAACCCCGACGTTCCCATCATCATCATAAGCGGCCACGGTAACATCGATACTGCTGTAGATGCTGTTAAAAAAGGCGCCTACGATTACATCAGCAAACCACCCGACCTCAATCGTTTGCTCATTACCCTTAGAAACGCTTCTGAAAAACAAGACCTTGTTGTTCAAACCAAATCTTTAAAAAGACGCATTGCTAAAGTGCAAGAAATTGTTGGAAACAGCGAGAGCATCCTCAAAATTAAAAATACCATAGATAAAGTAGCTTCCACAGATGCTAGGGTTTTGATTACTGGTGAAAATGGTTCCGGAAAAGAATTGGTAGCCAGATGGATTCACGAAAAAAGCAACCGACAAAACGGACCAATAGTGGAAGTGAATTGCGCCGCAATACCCAATGAGCTAATAGAAAGCGAACTGTTTGGGCATGAAAAAGGATCTTTTACTTCTGCCATCAAACAACGCATTGGTAAATTCGAACAAGCCAATGGCGGCACTTTGTTCTTAGATGAAATTGGCGATATGAGCCTCAGCGCACAAGCCAAAGTACTGCGCGCTTTACAAGAAGGAAAAATTACCAGAGTTGGCGCAGACAAAGACATCAATGTTGATGTTCGTGTTATTGCAGCCACCAATAAAGACCTACTCAAAGAAGTGGAAGAAAAAAACTTTCGCCTCGATTTATACCACAGATTGGGCGTAATTATCATTCAAGTACCTTCTTTAAATGAACGAAAAGACGATATCCCGCAGTTGGTTGATTATTTTATTGAACAAGTTGCACAAGAATATGGTCAAGTAAAAAAAACAATTGAACCCAATGCCATGCTAGCCCTAAAACAACACAATTGGTCTGGTAACATTCGAGAGTTACGTAATGTGGTAGAACGATTAATCATCCTTTCTGGCTCCATCATTACAGAAGAGGATGTACACAACTTCGTACTACCCAAAACAAAATAAAGCGAATATGCAGTTTGTTAAAGTTTTCGCTGAATACAAATTATTGATTGAATGTTGAAATACTTAAAATCCCTATCCCTAATTTTGAATCGCTAAAAACTACATTATGAGTATTGGTTTGATGATTTTTATAGTGTGCACCATCTTATGGCATTACGGATTGTTTGAAATGTTTAAAAAAGCGGGCATCTCTCCTTGGAAAGCTTTTATCCCTTTTTACAACACTTGGTGCCTGGTTGAAAAAATGGAATTGAAAAAAATATGGTTCTTCTTTCAATTAATTCCTATCGCCGGACAATTTGTAACCATCTGGCTAACCATAAAATTTGTAGAGCATTTTGGAAGATTTGGTTTCATACACCACGCATTAACTGTTGTAGTTCCTTTTGTATATTTCCCATACCTCGGACTTTCTAAAAACGAAAAATTTGCAGGCAAAAAAGTGGTAGACAATTATAAGAAATCGGGTACAAGAGAATGGGTTGATGCGGCTTTCTTTGCTATTGTTGCCGCAACCATTATTCGAACTTTTGTTTTTGAAGCCTACACCATTCCAACGCCTTCGATGGAGAAAACATTGCTTGTAAATGATTTTCTGTTTGTAAGTAAATTAAGCTACGGGCCACGTGTTCCCAATACCCCAATTGCGATGCCTTTTGTTCACCACACCATGCCCATCACCAATACCAAATCATATGTAGAATGGATTTCATTGCCCTACAAAAGATGGTTTGCTCAACCTATTCAAAGAAACGATGTCACCGTTTTTAATTTCCCTGTAAATGATACACTAATCAATGATGAAGCCAATTTTGGTAGTCGGGTTACTTATTACGAAGCCGTTAGGCAAATGGGTAGAGATCGAGTTTGGCAAGACTATGGAAATATCATCATCACCAGACCAGTAGACAAAAGAGAAAATTTTATCAAACGTTGTGTTGGCATTGGTGGAGATGAAATCAAAATTGTAAATGGAAAAGTATTTATTTCTGGTCAGCCACAAGTTGTATTTCCAGCTTCTGAAAGGTATTATAAACTCGAAACGCCTGTAAATGCAATGATAGACGCCGATCAACTCGCAGCTATGGGAATCAAAATACATGCAGGTGATGATATCGGAGATGTGCGTGAAATTGGATTGCCCAATCTTCAAGTGGTGAATATTACCAATGCAGAAAAAGCCGCAGTGAAACTTCCTCAGGGATACAAATTGTCGGATTTTATAATGGAACCAGATGCACAATTATTCCCTTATTACAATTTAGATACTTGTCAAAAATATACTGGCAGCAAATGGTCGGCAGATAATTTTGGACCGCTTTTGATTCCCGGAAAAGGAATGACCATCAACTTAACACCAGACAACATCATCAGATATCAAAGATGCATACAAGTGTATGAAGGAAATCAATTTGAAATCAGAAACGGACAAATATTCATCAACGGAATACAATCCAACTCATACACCTTTAAACTGAATTATTTTTGGATGATGGGCGACAATAGACACAATTCACTAGATAGTAGATATTGGGGATTTGTTCCAGAAGATCATATCGTTGGAAAAGCTTCCATGATTTGGTTTAGCTGGGAAGGTGGACCAAGGTGGAGTCGCTTGTTTAATATCATAAAATAAATATCATTGAATCCGCTTCTAGTAAGCGGATTTTTAAATAGAAAACACAGCAAATGGATAAATTGAAAATTGAAATTTTGTTGGATGTCTATCATGATATTCAAGATTTGTCAACCTCAGACAATGAATTATTACAATCGGCTCGATCGATAACAGCGATTGCCTATGCACCATACAGTCATTTTTTGGTTGGAGCTGTTGCGCTACTGAAAAATGGTGAAATCGTAAAAGGCACCAATCAAGAAAATGCATCTTATCCGGTTGGGTTGTGTGCTGAAAGAGCTTTGCTGGCAGCTGCATCCAATCTATTTCCAGAAATTCCAATCGTCGCAATGGCTATCACTTATCACAATTTAAATGGAATGAGCAACAAACCTGTTTCTCCATGCGGTATGTGCAGACAAGCGTTATCAGAATTTGAAAACAGAACCAATCAAGACATTAAACTGATATTGAGTGGGATGGAAGGTAGCGTATATATTGTTGAAAAATCGAGCGATTTACTGCCCCTGTCATTTGGTAAAAAAGACCTGCACAACAAATTATAATTGAACAATGAGTTTTACTTTTTTGGTGGAAGGCGCTTTCCATTCAGCATAACCTTTCAGTAATTCAACAACTTGGTTGTCACATTCCTTTGATAAAGATTCAGTGATTTTAATTTGAAAGGCTTTTTTCAATGCATTGATTTTACATGTCAATACAATTTGTCCATGTATCGGTTGTTGTTGGTTATCCAAACACGATGACATATTTTTTGTAACATAATTTTGAAAAGCCTCATTCTCCTGTGATAAACTATTTTCTTCATTATCAAGTGTAGGCGCAATATTTTTTGTAATGGATTGTTTTTTTTGGCTTCGAGCAGCAGTAACAACAACTTGTGCATTGTTCATTCCTGCTTTTTGATTAACTTCTTCAATATTTGTTTGAATGTTTGTAACTGGAATTTTAGCATCAGTCATTGCCATATTTCCAGTAGCAGAGCCGGCCGTTAAATCTTTCACTTCATTGGTGCTAAACACTCGGATGTCTTGTGGCTTGTTTAGCGTGGCAAGATCTTCAGTAGGTTGTTTTTCTTGTTCGATTGAAGGGACTGGAACTTCGGAAATTGGGATAGCATTTGTTTGGCGACTTTCTATGGTTTTGGAAGCAGCAATGTCTGCTGTTGAATTGAGCTGAATTGATTCTGTGTTTTGTCGCGATTTTTTTATTTCAACTGCTGCCAATTGAGGAGATGCGGTATCTGCTTTGTTAGGTAGAATATTTTGCTGTTTGGTTGATGATGGTAAGGGTTCCATTTCATTGGATGCGCTTGAATCAATGTTGTTGTTTTGATTAGACAACATGTATCCCAAGAATAAAAGTAAAGTAACGCTGGCAGCCACACCTATAATTGGGTAATATTTTTTCCATGAAATGATGACGGCCTTTTTTTTCGCTTGTTGCTTTTGTGATAATTTTTGTTGAAGTTCGATAAGGTCGCTGGCTGCTTGTTCATGTGCTACAAATCCATCCAATGCATCAGATAAAAATGGGTCTTGCAACGCCGCTTTTTCCATTGCATTCATTTCTGTAGGAGTTAACTTGCCCTGATGATATTTTAAAATATCTGCTGAAGTGTAAAGGATATTATGGTGATGTTGATTTGCCACGATTATGCGTCTATTGTATTTTTATCCATACAAATTTTTAAATTTCTTCTGCCATTTTGAATATAGCTTTTTACCATATTGACTTCTAATTGGGTTTGCAAAGCAATTTCTTTGTAGCATTTGTTTTCTAAATAAAACAGTTGGATGGTTTCTTTTTGCTCATCAATGAGTTGATCCAAGCAGGTTTTGAGTTGATTTAATGCGTTTTCTTTTTTCATTACCTCGTCTAGATGCCAATCTGCTTCCAATTGCATAGTATCTGAATCAATTTGAATAAAAATATTTTTTTGTTTTCTAAGCGCCATCAAGCAATGATTTTTTGCCAATTGATACAGCCAAGATTTGAAATAAACGACTTTGTGCTTTTTTAACTTATGAATCAGTTCTTCAAATATATTGAGTACGGCATCTTTTGCATCATCGGAGTTGTTTAAATATTTCATACAAACGCCATACACCAAATCCATATATTTTTGATAGAGCAGAGAAAGGGTATTTAATTCGCCATCTTGCTGGTACGCCGAAATCAGATCTTCATCAAATTGAGTAGGAGATATGGTTTTAACGAAATTCAATCGGCTAAATTAATTCAAAAAAAGGTTAAGCCAATATTTGTAGTGGGTGTTATTTTGAAAACGCAGGTAATAAAAGTCGTTCTTCAGGAATAGTGATATGATCTGCTTGATGCTTATTTGGATAAACAAAAGCTACTTCGTATTTGTTGATGGAATCTTCGTAGTGACAAACGATGGCATTCCCAGCGGGTTTAAATTCAGTATCTAGTACAATAACTTCTTGACCAATTTCAAATTTCATAAACGAACGATAGTTATAATTTATAGGGCTTGTTATTCATTTAACCAGATAAAATCTGGGAATCAATATTAGTCAATATTTATGCCATTAATCAAGATCTGTTGTAATATTTATTCAACTGTGGATAAATAGGCGAAATGTTTTTTTTATGAAATAATTCGAATAATTTTTGTTCCTAAAATATTGAAAGCTTACTTTTGCCGCGGAGAGTTGGCAGAGTGGTCGATTGCGGCAGTCTTGAAAACTGTTGACTGTTACAGGTCCGGGGGTTCGAATCCCTCACTCTCCGCCAAGTAATTGAATCCCAACCTAGTTGGGATTTTTTTATTGGTTGCTGTCCTTCTTCTTAGTATCATCAAACCCGTAAACGCTAAACATACAAAAAACTTCAAACTGCTCTTTTTGGAAAGGCCTAATCAACATTTATAATGTTGGTTTTTTGTAAGATATTTGTACAATGAAGTCACTGTTGTCATTGCATAAGTATTTTTGGAAGTATAAAAATCTATTTTTTCTCGGAACCCTCTTTGTCATTCTATCCAATTATTTTCGCATTCTCGCGCCTCAAGTAACCGGTTTTGTTGTTAATACGGTTGTTGATTCCATGAAGCAGAAAGAAACAATTGTGGTTAAGGCTTCCATTTCAAATAATCGCATGCTGGATTGGTTGGTGTCACATTTCTCTCAAACAGATTTCCAACAAAAAATATTAATGGCCGGAATCGTGTTGCTTGCACTCGCTATAATCAGTGGCTTTTTTATGTTTCTTACCCGTCAAACCATCATAGTGATGAGTAGGCACATCGAGTTTCATCAGAAAAATGAAATCTATCAACATTATCAAAAATTAGATATCTCCTTTTATAAATCACATGCCACTGGAGACATGATGAATAGAATTTCTGAAGACGTTAGTAGGGTGCGAATGTTTACCGGACCTGCCATCATGTATTTCATCAACTTAGCTGCCATAATTGGGTTTAGTGTGTTTTTTATGCTTCAGTCTGATGTGAAATTAACGTTGGTTGCACTTTGTCCATTACCCATTTTGGCCATCGTTATTTATTTTGTAAATATGATCATTCAAAAAAAGAGCGAAAAAATTCAATCGGAATTAAGCTCGCTTACTACAAATGCACAAGAATCCTACTCCGGCATACGCGTAATAAAATCATTTGTACAAGAACCGGCCATGTTGGGGTATTTTAAAAAAAATAGCACAAAATACATGAACAGTGCGTTGAGTTTAGCCAAAACAGAAGCAATTTATTTTCCAAGCATGGGTTTAATAATTGGCCTAAGCACCATCATCACCATCATGGTTGCCGCTCTGGATGTGGTGAATGCAGTACCAGGTGCCAGTGTAGGTAGAATTGCCGAATTTGTATTATATATTCAAATGCTCACTTTCCCGGTGAGTGCCATCGGTTGGACAGCCAGTATGACGCAAAGGGCCGCAACTTCCCAAAAAAGAATAAACGAGTTTTTAGAAACCCAATCAGAAATCACAGACAATCAAACCGTACAAAAGCCAACCATATCTGGCAATATAGATTTTGAGCATGTACATTTTACCTATCAAAATACAGGTATTCATGCCATTCAGCAATTGAATATTAAAATTGCTTCAGGTCAAAAAATTGCAATACTTGGTAAAACGGGTTCAGGGAAATCAACCATAGCCCAGCTCTTGCTAAGAATGTATGATATCGATAATGGTCAAATATTGATTGATGGTGTTCCCATTCGGGATATTCAATTGAAACATTTAAGAACCATGATCAGTTATGTTCCACAAGAGGTTTTTTTGTTTAGCGATACAATTGAAAACAACATAAGGTTTGGCAAACACGATGCAACCCGTGCAGAAGTAGAACTCGCAGCCAAAGCAGCATCTATATATGATGAAATCATGTCTTTTCCTGCTGGCTTCGAAACATTGGTAGGGGAGCGAGGGGTTACCTTAAGTGGCGGACAGAAACAACGCATTTCCATTGCAAGGGCTTTGCTAAAAGCTAGGCCGATCATTATATTTGATGACTGTTTAAGCGCTGTAGATACCAAAACGGAAGAGAAAATTCTTAAAAACCTATCGCATCACTTAAAACACAAAACAGCTCTTTTTATCACCCATCGCATTATTTCTCAAATTCATTTCGATAAAATTATCGTATTAGACAGTGGAAAAAAGGTTGAATCTGGTAAACAAGAACAACTGATGAAAAACCAAGGCTTGTATTTTGAAATGCATCAATTGCAAGTGCCAGATAGGGAAATGCCTTAATATTAAAAAATTAAAGATTTAGCAATGTTCTAAAAATTTTGTCATATCAAAAACAAATTTATCTTTGCTGAAGTTTATAAATAGATTTTTTACAATTAAAATTGTTTTACAGTGGCGTACGAAAATAATGACAAAAAAATGGACAGCGTTTACAGCATTCGTGTGAAAGCAGGAAAACGCAGAACTTACTTTTTTGATGTAAGGGAAACACGCGGTAGTGATTTCTATGTAACCATTACAGAAAGTCGCAAACGTTTCGATTCTGATGGGTACGATCGTCACAAAATCTTTTTGTACAAAGAAGATTTCAATAAATTTCTTAAAGGTTTGAATGAAACCGTTGAGCACGTGAAAACAGAGTTAATGCCAGATTTTGATTTTGATGCATTTAACCACGATACTCCATATGAAGGCGATGATCAACAAATGGGTTCTTCAAATCCTGAAATGGAAGAAACGCCAGCATCAACAGCATCAAATGAAACAGATGCAGAATCCACTTCATCATCTTCTTTTTCTTCTAACAATGATATGATGGACAATGGTGCTACCGAAGAAGTAGACAAATGGTAATTTAGAAGCTTTTTAAAAATAGAAATCCCCCGAATTTTTTCGAGGGATTTTTTTTATGCAGATTTCATTTTCTTCCAAGCATTGATCAATCCATTGGTTGAGCTGTCGTGACTATCAACCTTTTCATCATACTCCAATTCGGGAAGAATTTTATTGGCTAGTTGTTTGCCCAATTCCACGCCCCACTGATCAAAACTGTATATATTCCAAATGATACCTTGTACAAATATTTTGTGTTCATAAAATGCAATCAGTTGGCCCAAGCTATAAGGCGTTAATTTTTTTAGTAGAAATGAATTGGTTGGTCGATTGCCTTCAAAAACCCTAAATGCATTTTCATGATTGGTGCCATTCATCAATGCTTCTGTTTGAGCAAAAAAATTGCTTAATAATTTTTGATGATGATCTCCAATGGGATTGTGTGTTTGAGCAGTTGCAATGAAATCGCAAGGTATAATTTGTGTTCCCTGATGAATGAGTTGGTAAAAAGCATGTTGCCCATTGGTGCCCGGTTCTCCCCAAATGATGGGACCGGTTTCATAATTAACTTTCATCCCATTTCGATCGACATATTTTCCATTGCTTTCCATATTTCCTTGTTGGAAGTAGGCAGCAAAACGGTGCATATATTGATCGTAAGGTAGAATGGCTTCTGTGGGGGCCTTATAAAAATTTCGATACCAAATGCCAATCAATGCCATGAGTACTGGTATATTGTGTTGGAAATCGGTTTCTTTGAAATGCGAATCTGCTGAATATGCACCTTTAAGCAATGATTCAAAATGATCGAAGCCAATGGTTAGCGCAATAGACAAACCAATAGCACTCCATAAACTATATCTTCCACCAACCCAATCCCAAAACGCAAACATATTTTGGGTGTCAATTCCAAATGCCGCAACCGCTTCTGCATTTGTACTCAACGCAATGAAATGTTTGGCAATATCTGTTTCCATGGCACCAGATTGCAAAAACCAATTTCTGGCTGTGTGTGCATTGGTCATGGTTTCCTGCGTTGTAAAAGTTTTGCTGGCTATCAAAAACAGTGTTTCTTCGGCATTAACTTTTTTCAATGTTTCTGCAATATGCGTTCCGTCTACATTGCTTACGAAGAAAGTTTGAATGCCTTCAATCCAATAGGGTTTTAGGGCTTCAGTTACCATAACCGGACCAAGATCACTTCCTCCAATTCCAATGTTTACGATGCTCGTAATCTTCTTTCCAGTGTATCCTCTCCAAGTTCCATTGTGAATTTGATGGCAACAGTTTTTCATTTGATGCAATACCCGTTGCACATCAGGCATAACATCTACACCTTCAAAAAAAACCGGATGGCCAGAAAAATTTCTAAGCGCAGTGTGCAGTACAGCCCTGTTTTCTGTTTCGTTAATTTTTGATGCATTAAACATCGCTTCCATTGCATTGGATAACTGACATTCATTGGCCAGTTCTATAAGCAATTGAATTGTTTTTTTGTCAATGTTGTTTTTGGAATAATCAAAAAGCAATTCATCAAAACAAGCGGTGAATTCATCAAACCTGTTTGGATTGTTTTCAAAATATGATTTGATGGGAATAGAAACATTGCTTTCGAAATGAGCTTCTAAAGCTTTCCAAGATACAGTTGAGGTTGGATTGATTTTGGGTAACATGAATAAGATTTTTAAGGGTTACATTTCTGCAATAACAGTAATAATGGTTTCAACCATGGAGGCGCTAACATCTAAATGAAATACCATTCTAACTTGAGAAGCTGAAATGGGAATACATAAAATTTGATATTTTTTTAGATGATCAACAAATGTTGCGGCTGTATGGTTATTGATGATTTCGGCTATAATAATATTGGTTTCTATGGGGGCGATTTTGCCAACAAATGATTTTTTTAATAGTGCATTCCCCACCATTTTAGCATGTTGATGATCGATTTCCAAACGGCTGATATTGTTTTCTAAAGCATAAATTCCAGCTGCCGCCAAATAGCCAGCTTGACGCATGCCACCGCCAAATACCTTTCTTAATCTGCGTGCTTTTTTAATATAATCGACATCGCCAAGCAACACACTTCCAATTGGTGCTCCCAAACCTTTGCTCAAACAGATAGAAATGCTGTCAAACAATTCGCCATATTGTTTTGGATTTTCTCCATTTGCGATGATGGCATTCCAGACACGTGCGCCATCTAAATGAAATTTTAAATCGTTTTGCAAACAAACAGCTTTAATGGCTTGCAATTCTTCAAATTGATAACAGCTTCCGCCACCTCTGTTTGAAGTGTTTTCTACGGCAACCAATGAACTGATGGGTTTGTGAATGTCATCTGGATTGATGGCCGCTTCTACCTGAGCTGCATGTATTCTGCCACGATTGCCTTCAATTGGCTTTACTTGGCAGTTGCTGTTGAATGCAATACCACCGCCTTCATAAATGTAAACATGACTCAGTTGATCGCAAATAATTTCTTCTCCAGGTTGCGTATGACATTTGATGGCAATTTGATTGGACATGGTGCCGCTTGGACAAAACAATGCAGCTTTGGTTCCGAATAATGTTGCCGACATTGATTCTAATTGATTTACGGTGGGGTCTTCGCCAAAAACATCATCACCAACTTGGGCTTTGTGCATGGCTGCCAGCATGTGTTCACAGGGCTTTGTAAAAGTATCAGAACGTAATTCAATTGTCATTTTACAAATTTAAGGATTGACGATGAACTTTTAATTTTATCAAATCGCTAAATAGGTATGGTTTTTGATAAATATATAACGAATAAAAAATTATAAAAACTATTGGATTTTTTTTCTTATTCGCTATGAAATCCCAAAACGGAATCTTACTTTTGTTGCCTGTTCAAGATGTCTACAAAAATCGATGATTTTTCAAACTTGAATCTGTGCTTCAAATGATTTTTTCATACTAAACACACACTTACCGAAATTAATTCCTAAAAATGAGACAACTTAAAATTGCTACGCAGATAACCAATAGAGATTCACAAGCCGTTGAGAAATATCTGCAAGAAATTTCAAAAATTTCAATGATTACTCCAGAAGAGGAGACCACCTTAGCCCAAAAAATTAAAATGGGCGATCAAAGAGCCCTAGATAAATTAGTACAAGCCAACTTAAGATTCGTGGTTTCGGTTGCCAAACAATATCAACACCAAGGTCTTTCTTTAAGTGATTTGATAAATGAAGGAAATTTAGGTTTGATCAAAGCTGCACAAAGATTTGATGAAACCAAAGGTTTTAAATTCATTTCATACGCAGTTTGGTGGATCCGTCAGTCTATATTACAAGCTTTGGCCGAACAAGGAAGATTGGTTCGTTTGCCACAAAATAAAATTGGTACATACAACAAAGCCAATAAAGCTTACATGGCTTTTGAACAAGAGCACGAAAGAGAACCATCAACTGAAGAATTGGCAGAGTTGCTAGAAATGAGTGAGACTGAAATCAACAACATTTTTCAAAGCAATACCCGTCACACCTCCTTAGATGCACCGGTTCATGAAGCAGAAGATGTTGCCATGGGCGATTTATTAAAAGGCGCAGATGAAACGGATGAAGATGTTATGCACGACTCATTGAAAAATGAAATCAGAAGGGTATTAAAATCGTTAAGTCCCCGTGAAGCTGAAATCGTAAATGCTTATTTTGGTTTGGATGGCGAGAACGGTGTGACCATTGAGCAAATCGGTCAAAAATATGATCTAACCAAAGAGCGTATCCGTCAAATTAAAGAGCGCGCCATTAAGCGTTTGCAGAAAGCAAGATACAGCGGTGCACTAAAAGCCTATCTAGGATAATCTTTTCTTCGAAATATAATTTGAAACCCCGAACTTTTCGGGGTTTTTTAATGTTAGTTTACCATTATGAAAGTTGATTTAATTAATTTTGATTTCCAATCGCAATGGTATAAAATTAATTTTCAAGTCAGCAAACAATTCGTACCAAACAACTCATCAAATATTAAATGATGAAACAGAAAAAATAAAAAAATCATGACAACAATAAAAAATATTGGCTTACTCCTCCTTGTATTTCAGTTGTTTTCTTGTGAAAAAAACATCAATTTCAAATTAGATGACACAGCACCAACCTTGGTAGTAGAAGGGGAAATTGAAAATGGAAAACCTCCTCGAGTTGTACTCACCAAAAGTACCTCATACTATAGTCAGCTAACGCCAGAATTGTACACCAACTCATTTGTGCATGATGCGGCTGTATATTTATCTAATGGAACGCTAACACATCAACTTAAGGAATACACCCAAACCTTATTGCCGGGATTTAATCAATATTACTATGGTATTGATTCCAATTTTTTAAACACTGCATTTTTAGGTGAATTAAACACCAATTACCAATTGAGAATTGTAACGGAAGGAAAAGAATATTTATCACAAACAAAAATTCCGGCTTTGTCGGTGCAGCCCGATTCATTTTATTTTAAGCCAGCACCACAAAACCCCGACACCAACAAAAGGGTAATGTTTATCAGAGCGCAAGATCCACGTGGACTTGGAAACTATCTTAGATATTTTACTCAAAAAAACAGTGAGCCATTTTATCCAGGATTTAATTCTGTTTTTACGGATGAAGTTATTGATGGAACCCAATATACAGTGCAATTGCAACCGGGGGTAAATAGAAATCAAGCATTTCAGCCAGACAGTAATTTTTTTAAAAAAGCGGATACTGTAACACTTAAATTTTGCAACATCGACAAATCAACTTACACATTTTGGAATACTTGGGAGTTTAGTTTGCAAAGCATTGGCAATCCTTTTTCGCAACCCAACAAAGTGATCTCCAATATTTCAAACGGTGCATTGGGCTCATTTTGTGGTTATGGCGCTACCTACAGAACATTAATAGTTCAATAGTATTTATATTTTTATCTTATTTTCATTAAAAATTTTATGTTAGATATGGAGAATAACACGAATGAAAAAGTGAGTTGTTTAATTATCGGTTCTGGCCCAGCGGGATACACGGCTGCGATTTATGCATCAAGAGCCAATTTACATCCCGTTTTGTATCAAGGAATCCAACCAGGAGGACAATTGACCATCACTACAGAAGTTGAAAATTATCCAGGCTATCCAGAAGGCATACAAGGGCCTGAAATGATGGTACATTTTGAAAATCAAGCCAAGAGAATGGGCGCAGATATTCGCTATGGATTGGCCACAGCTGTTGACTTTTCTGTTCGTCCATTAAAAGTTCAAATTGATGAAGAAAAATGGATCGAAGCTGATTCAGTTATCATTAGTACGGGTGCTTCTGCAAAATGGTTGGGACTTCCAAGCGAAGAAAGATTAAATGGCTATGGTGTGAGTGCTTGTGCGGTGTGTGATGGTTTCTTTTTTAAAGGAAAAGAAGTAGCCATTGTAGGCGCTGGTGATACAGCCGCTGAAGAAGCATTGTATCTGTCAAAACTTTGTACAACTGTTCACATGATTGTGCGCAAAGGTCAAATGCGTGCTAGTAAAGTGATGCAAGATAGGGTTTTGAATACCGCAAATATTCAAGTGTATTGGAATGCCGATACAGATGAAATCATTGGAGATAAAAAAGTAGAAGCTGTTCGCATAAAAAACAATCAATCTGGTGAACTTACAACAATTCCTGTAAGCGCATTTTTCGTAGCCATTGGTCATCAACCCAACAGTGGTATATTCAAAGATTTCATTGACATGGACGAAACCGGTTACATCAATACCATTCCTGGAACGAGCAAAACCAATGTTGAAGGGGTTTTTGCAGCAGGCGATGTTCAAGACAAAACCTACAGGCAAGCAGTAACGGCAGCGGGTAGTGGATGTATGGCGGCTTTAGATGCAGAAAGATATTTGGGAGAAAAAGGTTTACATTAATCAGCAGTTTCAAACACCTCGTTGTGTATAGCATTCAATTAAAAAATCTATCATTCTATGCGTTTCATGGGATATACCCAGAAGAACAAGTCTTGGGAACCCAGTTTTTGGTTTCCATAGATGTGCAAACTTCTATCCATCAAAAAGCTGTAGCGTTGTTAGATACAATTGATTATGTTTCTATCGTTTCCATTGTAGAGCACAGGATGAAATTGGCAACTCCATTATTGGAAACATTGGCAGCAGATATTGTAGAAATGATTGCCTTATTGGACAATCGCATTACATTGATAGACATTACGATCACCAAAAAAAGACCACCAATCGACGCTTTTGTTGGAGATATATGTGTTCGGTATAAAAAATCATATGCATAATCTGTCCATTTTTTCATCACATCAACAGGTGCTAAAAAGGTATTTCAGCATTTGTTTTTTTTGGTTTTTTTTTCAGTTGCATGCTTTTGCTCAATCATTTGATGCTTGTTATGAAGAAGGGTTGAAATTGGAATCGGCATTAAATGAAAAAGCAGCGTATAATCAATATCTTAAGGCGCATAAAATTGATCCATCGAGCATTAAGGCTTTGTATAAATGTGCCGAACTCTCCTCCAGAATAGGAATCCGACAATCAAATCCCCAAACAAGATTGATGTACTATGAATCTTCGTTGGCTTATGCGAAATTATTAATTAAAACACAGCCTGGTACACAAGAAGCTAACCTCGCAATGGCCATAGCTTTGGGCAGATTGGCATTGGTTAAGTCGGGAAAAGAAAAAATCCGTTACGTAAAAGAAATCAAAATCTATGCAGAAAAAACAGTTGCCATCAATCCTCAAAATTTTAAAGCATGGCACATCATAGGCAAATGGCATTACGAAGTAAGCAACCTTAATTTTATGGAACGAACAGCCATAAAATTGTTTTTTGGAGGCATTCCAGAATCGAGTTTTGCTGCTGCCATTCAAGCTTATGAAAAAGCAAAATCAATCAATCCGTTTTTTTGTTCAAACTATTTAGAATTGGCAATGGCATATAATAAATGCAATCAACACAGCAAGGCTGTTGCCAACTTAAAATCGATGTTGGCTTTGCAAGACAAAACCGAGGACGATGCCATCTTAAAAAAACAAGCTTCCGCATTGCTAAAAGCTTGGAACTAATAGTAACTTCAATCGCATTATCAAAAATATACAAATGAAAAAAATATTTCAACTGCTTTTCTTTATTCAATTTTCTGTTTTGGTTTTGGCTCAAACGCCTGAAGCAACGTTTATCTCTCAATATGATCCGCACGATTTGTTTGCACCTTTATCATATCCTTATGGAAATAATCCTACAAGATCTGCTGATGGCGCCCCCAATGTTGGTTACTGGCAAAACAAGGCAGATTATGAAATCAATGTGAAACTTGACGATCAAAAAAAGGAAATTTCAGGAACTGTCATCTTACATTATAAAAACAACAGTCCACACCAATTGCCTTTCTTGTGGTTTCAATTGGATCAAAATCTTTTTAATAGCAAAAGTCGTGGTCAGCAAAGGATGCCTGCAAATGCCAGAAGCAGATATGGCGATTCGAAATCTAATTTTGAAGGTGGATTTGGTTTGAAATCTGTTAAATTAATTCAGAATGTTGGCGATAAAACCGTTTTAAGCGACATCAAATATCTTGTTGATGATACCCGAATGCAATTGCGTTTAAGCGATCCCGTTCGTTCATTGGGTGGTACTATTTCCATTCAAATTGAGTATCATTATGCCATTCCTGCTTATGGTGCCGATAGATTTGGAATTTTACCTACAAAGAATGGAGATATTTTTTGTATTGCCCAATGGTACCCACGCATTTGTGTCTATGATGATGTAAACGGATGGAATACTCATCCATACTTAGGCGCAAGTGAATTTTATTTGGAATATGGAGATTTTGATTTTAACATCACGGCACCGGCATCTCATATTGTAGTGGCAAGTGGCGCATTGCAAAATCCCGAAAAAGTTTTAGGTATTGAACAATTGAACAGATACCAAGATGCAACAAAAAGCGACAAAACCGTTATCATTAGAACAGAAAAAGATGTGTTGAAAGCCATCAAAAGCAATGATGTGAATGAGTTGACATGGCATTACAAAATTTCAAATGCCAGAGACGTGGCATGGGCAAGTTCAAAAGCATTCATGTGGGATGCGGCAAAAATCAACTTGCCATCCGGAAAAAATGGGTTGGCCATGAGTGCTTATCCGATAGAAAGTAAAGCTCAAAATGCGTGGGGTAGATCAACAGAATATACCAAAGGAAGTGTTGAAAATTACAGCAAGCGTTGGTACGAATACCCTTATCCGGTAGCCGTGAATGTTGCGAGCAATGTTGGTGGAATGGAATATCCCGGTATCGTTTTTTGTGGAAATAGTGCACAAACAGCTAGTTTATTTGGCGTAACCGATCATGAATTTGGACATACCTGGTTTCCTATGATTGTTGGAAGCAATGAAAGATTGTATGGATGGATGGACGAAGGGTTTAATAGCTTTATCAATACACTAGCAACCGATGATTTCAATAATGGAGAATACAAGAATCCTCCGGCTAACGGGGAAGAAGCCGCGTATAATTTTTTCAGCCCTTCATCCGAAAGCATTTACAATGCACCTGATGCCATGCTCGAAGAAAATATTGGCACAGCCCTTTATTACAAACCCGCATTCGGCTTACATCTGCTAAGGGATTATGTGTTAGATTCCAATCGATTTGATTACGCTTTTAGAACCTACATCCATCAATGGGCTTTCAAACATCCAACGCCCTGGGATTTCTTTAGATCTATGAACAATGCAACCGGCGAAGATTTGAATTGGTTTTGGAAAAGCTGGTTTTTAGAAAATTATGCTTTAGATCAAGCCATTGTTAAAGTAGACAATCAACCCGCCGGACCATTGGTAACTGTAGGTAATTTGCAAAGAATGGCGATGCCTGTCGTATTGACTTATGAAACAACTTCAGGAAAAAAAGGTTCGTTGAGGTTGCCTGTTGAAATATGGAACAATACTGCAGAATTTGAAGTCAACATTCCTGTAACAGAAAAATTAAAAACAGTT
>CAIQHJ010000172.1 GCA_903871575.1 uncultured Bacteroidota bacterium | reverse complement strand
GTGAAACACAAAGTACCAATTACGGAAGTAAAATACCTTTTACACGTCAAAACTCTACAAGTATTACGGGTAAAGCAGGTTTCCAAACAGAAGGATTATCACGTTTTTTCCGTGCTACAGTTCGCCCTTCTGTAACTTATAAAAATACATTCCAAGAAAAACATGATGTTGAATTTGCTGCTTATAGCGAGTACATCAGAGAGTATAATAAATCAATTAGTGCAACAGGATACGGTACTGATCCAAAGCGTCCAAACACAATGGCATCAATCATTCAAGGAAATGCTGTGAATCAATTGTATGCAGTAGTTGGTGGTGGAAAATCACAAAGTGCGTTGGTTTCTGGTTTAGCAACAGCACGTTACACTTACGACAGCAAGTACACATTAACTGCTTCATATCGTAGAGATGGATCTTCTAAATTACCGGTTGACACAAGATGGCAAGGATTTTACTCAATTGGTGGAGTATGGGATGCTAAGAAAGAAGATTTCATGAAAAACATCAAAGCCATTGATTTATTGCGTGTTAAATTAAGTTATGGTGGTTCTGGTAATGCTGATAATTTCCCTGGTGGTGATTATCCTTACCAAAATACATACGGTGGTGGAAGCTACTCTGGTTTAAATACTATCGAAGCTTCATACCCAGGTAATCCAAAATTGAAATGGGAAAAAACAACTGTTACCAATTTAGGTATTGATTTCGAAGTGGTGAACAGAAGAATTTATGGTGATATCAATATTTATGATAAAACAACCACAGATTTATTTGTTAGAAAAATTCTAAGTGCTGCTTCTGGTTTCGGTAATGGTTCTTTAGATATCAACGCTGGAAAATTGAGCAACAAAGGAATTGAGTTGAGCTTAAATGGAGAAGTTTTGAGAAAGAAAGATTACGCAGTTACTGTGTTTGCTAACTTCTCTTACAACAAAAATAGAGTAGTGAGCTTAGGTGGTGAAGCGCCTTACGAAGATGGAACTGAATTGATTAAAGAAGGAACTGCTTTAGGTACACATTACGAAGTTAAATGGGCTGGTGTTGACGCATCAACTGGTATGCCTTTGTACTACGACAAAAATGGTAATGTAACTACAGTGTATAGTGCTGATAATAGAGTACAAGATTTCGGTACTTGGGAAGCACCTTACAAAGGAGGTTTCGGTTTAAGAGCAAATTACAAATCATTAGAATTATCGATGTTATTTAGCTGGCAAGCGGGAGGTAATAAAGTAGACAACTTAGAATACTTTGTTGAAAATCCAGTTGGATTTATGTCAAATGGTTACAATCAATCTTCTGATTTACAATTTTGGCAAGCACCTGGAGATGTAGTAAATACGCCTAGTCCACTTTATGGAACGAACTTCTCTTCTAAAATTATTCATGATGCATCATTCTTGCGTATGAGAGATTTGAAATTAGCGTATACATTACCTAAAAATTTGGCTACCAAACTTAAATTTATTTCTGGTGCGAGTTTTTATGTACAAGGATCTAACTTGTTTATGTGGACAAAATGGAGAGGATATGATCCAGAAGCGGGTGCAACTAACATCAACTTGAGTGAGTTCCCTAATCCACGTACAATGACTGCAGGATTAGACATTAATTTTTAATTTATCTTAAAACAATAGAACAATGAAAAATAAAATAATATTATTAGCAATGGTTGCTGCTGTTTTGGGTACCAGCAGTTGCAAAAAAGACCTAGATCAACAACCTACGGATTCGTTTAGTGAAAACAATGCATTTGTTACATTAGATGATGTTCAATTGGGTGCAAATGCAGTTTATGGCCGTTATGGTGCTTATGCAAATGATATGTATGTAAGTGCTTTACTTTCAGATGAGGCAAAACTTGGTGCAGATAATGCTGGTCAGGGTGCTTTAACTTACCGTTATCAGTATAATTCGGATAATACCAGTGGTGGAGATGTAATTGGTGCATGGGGAAGTTATTATTCTGTAATCGATCAGTGTAATCGTTTATTGCCAAAAATC
>CAIQHJ010000171.1 GCA_903871575.1 uncultured Bacteroidota bacterium | reverse complement strand
TTTTTTTATGTTATAACTTTCTGCAATCTCACCAAACGTTCCTATGGAACGAATATGAATGGGCATTTCGGACTAAATACCAACCGTTCCTATGGAACGAATATTAAACGTCATTTCGGGCTGAATACCAACCGTTCCTATGGAACGAATATTAAACGTCATTTCGGGCTGAATACCAAACGTTCCATAGAAACGAATCCTCTCTAGCCCGTGACAGATGACGAGGTTTTTTGCTCAGCGGAATTGTTTAGAGAAAAACAAAAAGTACTTAGCCATCGGAAATAGGTTTGGATATTCTTACACATTTATTGATTTTTGCATTATTGCTTTTATTTTTAATTGAATCTTTCTATTATGGCTTTTTACTTTTCTTGGATCTTGGTTGCCGTTATGGGCTTTTCAATTAAATTGGGCAATACCTGCATGGTAGCCGCTTCCGAACAAATCATTAAACACAAAAATCCAACAAAACTCCTTCACATTGTTCATTCGTGGTTATGGATTATTCTGCTGATAACTGCATTACAAATTCAGGGATTCAATGTCCCAATTATATCTTTTCGCTTTTCTTGGATGACCGTTGTTGGCGGACTATTGCTTGGTTGGGGAGCATTTAAAAATAAAGCTTGTGCAATTGGTACAATTTCTAAAATTGGCGATGGCAATTTTAATTATTTGTTTTCTCCGCTGGGTATGTTTTTTTCAGTTTTTATTTTCTATCTACTTCCCATTCATCATCCCCAACAAATAACAACTTCTTCTATTATTACCCAATTCCCTATTGCCTTTTTTATTTTTTCCATTGTTGCTATTGTAGCCACCCTCTTTTTTTTCTGGAAAAAAAATCCAAATCAACAACGTCCAGTAAAGCACTTCATTCAACCAGCCTCAATTGTGGCAATTTGCTTTGTATTGCTGCTGCTGAACAATATTTCTTGGTCGTATACAACTTTGATCACCGATGTTGCACAAAACAAACTCCATATCGAATCAAATAGAATTTTACTTTTTGGCATTTTCTTTCTTTCGGTTATTTTGGGTGGTCTCTATTTGAAAACTTTTCGACTTCATGCCTTTGATTTAAAATCGGCCTTACATTGTTTTTGGGGTGGCGCGCTTATTGGTTTGGGGAGCCAATGCATCATCGGTTCGCACGACATGATTACTTTATATGGATTCCCATTGTTGCTCACATCTGCAGTCATTGCAATGCTATTAAATTTACTAACCATCGCATGTTGCATCAAGTTTTCAAAATAATCTAAAACAGCCAACGCCAAGACAAACATTACAACTCAATTATTTTACATGCGATTTATACATGTCTCTTGTTATGCGTTCGAGTTGTTTGCTGTTGTAAAAATGTAAACATGATGCTACAAAATAATTCACCCCCATCACCACAATTTTCGCACATTTTTGGAGACGGCATTTGCTTGATAAAAAGTGCGCCTATAGAATCTGCTTTTCTCATCTCATCCAACGAAAGTCCATCGTATGGATTAAACGCATCTTTTTTTTCTATCAATTCAAAAATCCTGGGGTCCGATAGATACGCCGCTCTCAAACTTGACAGAAAAACGCGGTCTTTGAAAGCATGTTTCCAAGGATTGGAGGAATAGTTATAGTCGAAGTTTTGATAAAGCTTACTACCACAAGACGATAGCATAATAACAATAAACAAAAGCATACATGTAATTATTGTTTTCATTGTTTGATTTTCAATATCTTTTATTGTTCTGCGAATGATTTAATTGCGCATTTTTTTATCAACAAATTTCCGTTAATGCTTTTGATGACTTGTCGTCCATCTATCTTAGTTATACCAATTGATTGAATAGATATGGTTACAGTTATTGATGTTGAAGTTGCAGTTAGCTGCATTTGATCAAGAGGCACATCCTGATTGTGATCGGTTCCATATGTTACACCAAGTTGATTTACTTTATCTTTTAACAAACGCTTTTCGTTACTAAAATAAAACGGAATCATTTCTTTATCTGCATGTAACACCAATTCAAAAGGCGCCTTACCATTTAGCATAACCTTGTATGATTTTTTATCTATTTCAAAAACACTCAACGTCCTTTCCAATTCGCCCATTTCATAATTTGCAAATGGTGTTACAAAATCGTAACCCGTTACGGCTGTCAGTTTATTTGTTACAATACTATTGTAGTAAGTTTCATTTTCTTCGTTATCCAATCTGCTGCCATATTCAATTCCCATTGTTTTCATATACAATTCAGGCTCATCTAAACCACGCTTTTTACTTGTTTGAATCTTTGAATTTACATTTACTATTGAACTCATATCGGTGTTGAACCATTTCTGAATGGCCTTAAATCCATGAAAATCGTCTAAATATATCAAAATTGATTTCACTTCTTCATGAAGCGAATCAGAAATCAATGCCGAATTTTTATATGTATTGACATCATCAATATTATTATCCCAATTGTATTCATGTTGAATCTTTCCATTTTTGAGTATCTGCGTTTCTGACAAAATTTTTTCTAATCTTTTTACCTGATAAT
Organism: uncultured Bacteroidota bacterium; assembly: GCA_903871575.1. Lineage (GTDB taxonomy): Bacteria > Bacteroidota > Bacteroidia > Chitinophagales > Chitinophagaceae > Ferruginibacter. Next base: position 6,204 of record CAIQHJ010000171.1, on the reverse strand, counting down.
GCTCACTCATGCTAAACAAGCCCCATGGTCCACATGATATCAACAACATTGTCACCGCTAGTGAAACTGGAATAAATTGAATGTTTGATTTTCTAAATTGAGCATGGCATATAACGACCAACAACCAAATTCCAAGTACGATTACGAGATATCGCTTAATGGTTATTCCATAATCTTCTATGCGCATCAGAATGGCAATGAATAACAGCACTATCAGTGGCAAGAATATGATATAAAACCATTTCGTTGCTTTTGAAACCCATTGACTACCTCCTTGTTTGCCATATGGATACATCAACAAAAAAGTTAGGATTCCCAAAATTGCCACGCAAATAATCAAATAAGAAACGACGCCTCTTGGCCAATCCCAATTCGACAAAATTTTTGTTCCGTAGGCATAAAGTATTAACAAGTATAAACACAACAAAGGCAACAAAATGTATTGTGCAAACACTTTCAATCCTTTTGGATAGCTTATTTCGGTGTTGAGTTTTTCAAAATCTTCGGGAATATCCCCAACAAAAAACCAGGTATTGAAAACCCCTGCAACCACAATAAAAACATCAAGAAACAATGTGTCTTTTATCTGCCAGTCGAACAATAATTTGAGTGACAAAATTGCTAATATGACCCCGATGAACAATGCGCCAGAATACAAAATTGAAGTCAACAATCTTAAAAAAAGTGATTTATTGTAATTCCAAAATCCATTGATTTGATTGCTAAATAAATACGGCGCAAACGAAACCAACAAATGGCCAACAACTGCATACATACCAAATCTAATGTATGGTTCTGCAGTATTGTAAGTTGAATCTTCGTGTGGCAAACTTAAATAAATAACAAAAAGCAGCAGGGTTAACAATACCGTAGCTATTATCTTCCATTGTTTGCTGTATTGTTTTTTAAAACCCAATATGGATACACTAAAGTTCGTACTGATACCTATTGCACAAGAAAGTATGACATTTAGAAATGGAAAAAAATTATCGATGTGCTTGTTATTCTCAATGGTATACACACCCAAAATTGTAGCAATAAATGCGCAAACAATCGTTAATGGAAATCGTAAAAAAGAATATTTTGCTTTGGAATAGAGATAATAAAGCGATGGGAATTTCATAATGCAATTTAAAATGTAAATAAAATCAAACAGGATAAAATTTGAATCGGTGCAACAAAAACATTAAAGCTAAATGAAAGTTAGTTTGAATTTTAAATCGATATTCAATTATTCTATTTTTTATTGTTTTAATTTAGTTAAAAAAAATATGGATGTCGACATTCATCCTTCATGGAAAAGCGTATTGAAATCTGCATTTGAACAGCCTTATTTTGAGCAGTTAGCGAGTTTTCTTAAAACAGAAAAAGCATTGGGAAAACCCATTTTTCCTCCGGGGCCACTCATATTTCATGCTTTCAATTGCACACCTTTCGATGCTGTTAAAGTTGTTATCATTGGGCAAGATCCTTACCATGGTTTGGGGCAGGCGCATGGTTTAAGTTTTTCAGTCCCAAATGGAATTAAAGTGCCGCCTTCATTAAAGAATATTTTTAAAGAATTAGAAACCGATATTGGCATTCCATACCAAGCATCAAATGGCAATTTAGTGCACTGGGCCAATCAAGGTGTGTTGTTGTTAAACGCAGCCCTTACCGTTAGAGCAGGTGAACCTTTTAGCCATGCAAAATACGGATGGGCTGATTTCACAGATGCTGTAATCAGCACCATATCTGATAAAAAAAGCAATGTTGTTTTTTTGTTGTGGGGGAAATTTGCCCAAGAAAAAATTGCACTCATCAACCAAAGCAGCCATTATGTGTTAACTGCTGCACATCCTTCTCCATTTTCTGCGGATAAAGGTTTTTTTGGTTGTCGTCATTTTTCTAAAACAAATCAACTGCTCATGAAAAACGGTTCCACGCCAATAGACTGGAGTATCCATTAAAACACATAAATACAAACAACTTAAACCAACTATTTTTACCGTTCAAAAAATCATCATCGATTGAAGCAATTATTTAAAGCCGTATTTGCAAGAATTTGGGCGATCTGGGGATTAATCAGTTTCGTTTTTACATTCTTGATCATTTTCATTCCATCCATGCTTTCACATCTTTTTAAGAATGAAACCAAAGGACAACTTTTTTTTATTTTCGTTTCAAAAATTTGGATGAACGTATGGCTATTCCTAATCGGGTGTAAGCCAAAAATACACGGGAGAGCGCATTTCCATAAAAACAAGCACTACATCGTTGTATTTAATCACAACGCTTTGCTCGACATTCCCCTTTCTGCGCCTTACGTACCAGGAGCCAATAAAACCATTGGGAAAGCCTCTTTTGCAAAGGTTCCACTGTTTGGGTTATTTTATAAAAGAGGGGCTATATTAATAGACAGAAAAAATGAAAGAAGCCGCATGAAAAGTTATGAAGAGATGAAGAACGTGTTGCTATCGGGCATGCATATGTGCATTTACCCCGAAGGAACTCGAAACAGAACAAATGTACCTTTAAAACCTTTTTTTGATGGGGCTTTTAAGCTGGCTGTTGAAACGCAAACTGAAATTATTCCTTGCATCATCACCGGCACTAAAACCGCCATGCCTATTCATCAATTTCTATACTTAATGCCCACTCCCCTCACCATGACTTTCCTTCCTCCAGTTTCTCCCAAAAACCTTGATGCAAAATCGCTCAATAAAATAGTTTACGATATAATGACGAATGAATTAATGAAATGAGCGTAAAATTATGTTTGGGGTTTGAAGCCCCCATCCCCGACCCTTCCCCCAAAAGGAAGAAGGGAGTGCATTATCATCCAGTATCAAATATCCAGCTTATCCAGCTTATCCAGCTTATCCAGCTTATCCAGCTTATCCAGCTTATCCAGCTTATCTAGCTTATCTAGCTTATCCAGCTTTACCCCCCCTACATATCATAAAAATACCTTGTTCTATTCACCTTAATATCCCGAAGCAAATTTGATTTGGGGCTGATGTTGATGGTAAAGAATTTGTACCTGCCAACCGGAGATATTGCAATCGACATTTGCCAACAATGTAAATCTCTTGAAAGGTTCATTGAAAGTAACCCCAATTCTTTTTTAGAAATATTGTACGACCCCGACATGCCGATCTTCCATTTAGGCGTTAAGTTTACATCTCCATTCCAATTCACATCTTGATTAAATGTCGTTTCATAGCTCTTGGGATTATTGAAAGATTTATACCTTGAAAAGCGAAGCGAGTAACTTAAAGAAACACTCCAAGGAATTGAAAAATCAGCAAATTCACTAGGGTTGTTTTGAATATAAGCTGCTTCTTGCTGCAGCTCATCCATCGGCATTCCTGTTGTGTTTCGGGCAGCCTGGTTGATATTTTGATTGCGCTTCTTTTGATCCCCACCATTAAATCTGCTGTCTAATGATATTTGTCCAGATGTTAATCGACCCAAGGAAATTGGATTTTTTGTCCATACCAACTTGTCGATTCTATTGCCGGATGTATCATCTAAATAAGGATCAAAATTGGCACTAGCTGTTATGTTTAACTTATCAAATAAATTGGTTCGTGCAGACATCGTAAAATTGCTAAATTGGAAACTATCGGCTATCATGTTGTAACTGCCATTGATGCTCAACCCATCGAGCAAGGAAACTTTTTTAGACGCCACTGTTGTATCCTTGGTATCTCTGACTTTCATTTGCAATACATTGTCTACGCCAAACCCTATCCCTCCGAACCGGCTTTCTGAAAAAGCACCAAACAAACTCCCCTCGAAATAGCTGTATCTATTCGTTCTGCCGGTTGTATCCACTTGTGTAGTGTAATAATTTTGTGCATTAAAGTTGGGCTTGTAATTGATGGAAATATTGGGCCTAATCTCATGACGAATGGCCTGCACTTTACTGTTTTTCCCAAATCCAAACATCCCAAAAACCCTTGTGCTCATCCCAATACCATAACTCATATCTCTTGCTGTGTAAAACCCCTTTTGTACAACTGTATCTAGTTTACGATCTGTTGGGTTCCATGTTCTGATGTTTTTTTCCTGATACCATTTTTCCTGATAACTTATTGATGGCGATATTTGAACCGGACCTAATGATGGCAACGATAATGAAATAGGTACACTATGACTCGCGCCCCATTGCAGATTGTTGTTTATTTGTCCACTTGCATTCACAGCAGTATCGAAAAAATAGGACGTACTTTTTGCAACCGTATTCAGGGCGATTCCCAAATTTTCATACCATTTTGCATCACCAACTGGCTCTTTTTTTCTGAATGGATACAACGTATTTACATTAAATGTAAGGTTGGGAAACGTTAGGTTGATTCTATTCTGATTGGCATTTTGATCGTGATTGGCACTCACTTGAAAATTAAATGGCTTATCCTTCCATACTTTACCATAGGAAATAGATGAGAACAAAGAATTGGTCACATTTAATTGTGGACTATTGGGTACCAGCTGGTTAAATTTTGTGCTGCCCGCATTTACACTCGCATTGAATGTTACGCCAGGTCGCGCTTTTGAATCAGCGGAGTGAGACCAAATAATTTTGAATGTTTTGGAAGATGAATAATCCGGATCGCCTTTGAATCCATTTTTAAACCGCTGCATATTCAATGAAAAGTTTCCCTGATATCTGTATTTTTTCAAGTACCTCGGACTAACATTAAAATTCCATCCTCCATATGAATACAAAGTGCCCCTGGCAACTACATCCCAATTGTCGCTCAATATTTTATAATATCCAATGCCTTCAATTGCTAATCCCAATTGGTCGTTTGCTGTAAAATTGGGTGATATAAAACCAGAGTGACGGCCTTGTGTTAATGGATAAATACCAAATGGAAGAACCGTTGGTAAAGGAACGCCCTCCATCTCGGGATGCACCGGCCCTGTAAATGCAAATTTCTTGTTGATAAATTTGATTTTATTGCTCACAAATGCAAAGTGCGGTGTATCTAAATTACAGGTAGTAAATCGCCCCTTCTGAGCATAAAAAACATTGGCATCTACTTTTTTTATTTTCTCAGCATATACAAACATTTCTCCTTGCTGAGTGTAGGTACCCTTTGTCAATCCCTTGCCCGTTTTCATATTAAATCGAATGGTGTCGCTGATGGTTTTGAAATCGGATTGATTAAATGTTGGATACGTTATTACATTGCCTGTCGAATCTTTGAGCAGGTGCGCCGATACGGTACTGGTTTGCTGATCGAATTGGATGAATGGGGCCATTAGCTCATTGTCGACATACTTTACGGTAGCTGTCTTTCCATACAACAGCAACTTTTGCGATGGTATATCAAATACCATGGAGTCTTCTGCTTGATAACTCACCGGAGCAGACAAGGTATCTTTTGATTTTTTAAAGTTGAGTGTGTCTATACTTTTGGTAAGAAAAGAATCGGTAACAATTGAATCTTTAATGGTTTTCAAATCAAGCTGATCAGGTATTGAAAAGCTATCTTTAGCTATTGTTTTTTTTTCTGGAATGGTATCCAACTGGTTGTATTTTTCAACTTTGATTGGATGATAAAAAGCCAAATTTTGAGAATGGAAAGTTAATATGACAAGTATAAGTGCCATTAGCCGAAGTGAAAAAGTTTTTGCCTTACCTTTGTCGAGTTGTGTCATATTGATGCAGCAAAATTAACCATATTACCATAATGTATTTGTGAATAATTGAACAAATACAATACCTATATCAAAAACCAGTAGAGATGATAACAAAGCATACCTTACCTTTTCTGTTGTGGATGGGTTGTTTTAGTTTGTTGAGTTATTCGAGTTTTGCACAACAGCCCAAGAAAATTAAAACGATTATTGTAGATGCTGGACATGGAGGAAATGATTATGGAGCCATTGGTCAATACGAAAACTCGCTTCGGTCAAATGAAAAAGATGTAACACTGGATATTTCCATGAAATTGGTTGCCGAATTAAAAAAGCAGCTCCCTCAAGTAAATGTCATTCCCACCCGAACAACAGATATTTATCAAGACCCTACTGAAAAAGCAAAAATTGCCAATACCAACAATGGCGACTTATTTATCTGTATTCATGCTGATTCGGGACCATTGAAATCAGGCAGAAGACAAACCGGTACTCATACCGTAACCAGGTATAAGATTACCTATAAAGGGAAAGGTCGTAGAAAGAAGAAGATATCAACGCCATACAAATCAG
>CAIQHJ010000170.1 GCA_903871575.1 uncultured Bacteroidota bacterium | reverse complement strand
GTTTCAAATGATTGAATGAAATCAGACCCATCGATACTGATTCTATTTATGCCTTTAAATCCTTCTATAAATTCAAACGCGTTGGTTGTTCTGGCTTCTTTTGAAGTTACGCTGATACCCCAGTCGTTGTCTTGTACCAAAAAAATTATGGGCAATTGATGAAGTGCAGCAAACTGAAAAGCTTCACTTACTTCGCCTTCTGTTACAGATGCATCTCCCAATGAACAAACCACTACCGGGTGACTTTCTGAAGCAATTAAATTGCTATTAATTTTTTCGAGAAATTGAATGCCTTGCGCAACGCCGGTTGTGGGAATAGCTTGCATGCCGGTGGCGCTGCTTTGGTGTATTATCGTTGGTTTATCGGACCCTCTAAAATTTGGATGATTGTAGTATGCTCGCCCTCCTGTAAATATATCGCCACCTTTTGCCAACAATTGCAACATGAGTTCGTAAGGTTTAAATCCCAAACCAAGCATGATGCTTTCATCACGATAATATGGACTAACATAATCACAGGGTTGCAATTGAAAAGCAGTTGCCAATTGTATGGCCTCATGCCCGCGAGAAGTACTGTGCACGTATTTGCAAATGGTTCGATTGGCTTCGTAGGTATCTGCCATTGCTTTTGCAGTACACATCAATCGATAAGCGCTTAATAAAATTTCTGTTGAAACTGGCATGGTAAAAAAAATAAAGCCAAAAAAATTTGGCTTTATTGGGTTATTTCATTTTAAATGATTCTAAAAATTTCGTGGTAAAATTGCCTTTTCGGAAATCTTCATTTTGCATCAATTGCAAGTGAAAAGGAATAGTAGTTTTGATGCCTTCAATAACATATTCACTCAATGCTCTGTGCATGGTGTCAATCGCTTCTTCACGTGTTTGAGCCACTGCAATCAATTTGGCAATCATGCTGTCATAATAAGGTGGAATAACATATCCGGCATACACATGACTATCCACCCGAACACCGTGGCCACCGGGCGTATGTAAAACGGTTATTTTTCCTGGACTAGGCCTGAAATCGTTGTAAGGGTCTTCAGCATTGATTCTACATTCAATGGCGTGCATCACAGGGAAATAATTTTTTCCGCTGATTTTTTCACCTGCAGCTATTTTGATTTGTTCTTTAATTAAGTCGTAATTGATTACTTCTTCAGTAACGCAATGTTCTACTTGGATGCGGGTATTCATTTCCATGAAATAGAAATTGCGGTGTTTATCTACCAAAAACTCAATCGTTCCTACACTTTCGTAATTGATGGCCTTTGCTGCTTTGATGGCGGCTTCACCCATTTGTTCGCGAAGTTCGGTTGTCATAAATGGTGATGGCGATTCTTCCACCAATTTCTGATGACGGCGTTGAATGGAACAATCTCTTTCACTTAAATGACAAACATTTCCGTATTGATCACCAGCAACTTGAATTTCAATATGACGCGGCTCTTCTACAAATTTCTCCATGTAGATGCCATCATTTTTAAAAGAAGCGGCGGCTTCTGTTTTGGCATTTTCAAAAGCCTTTTCAATGTCGCTTTCTTGCCAAACCACTCTCATTCCTTTTCCACCACCACCGGCGGTAGCTTTTAGAATAACAGGGTAACCAACTTCTTTCGCAGCGCGCACAGCATGAGCAACATCTTCTAACAAGCCTTCTACACCAGGTACAACAGGTACACCGGCTTTAATCATGGTTTCTTTTGCTGTAACCTTATCGCCCATCGAATTGATCATATCGGGCGTAGGGCCAATGAATTTAATGCCATGATCGGCACAGATTTTTGCAAACTTGCTGTTTTCTGCTAAGAATCCGTATCCTGGATGTATGGCATCTGCATTGGTAATTTCTGCAGCGGCCATAATGTGTGGAATATTTAAATAACTGTCGGCACTTGAAGGTTTGCCAATACAAACAGCTTCATCCGCAAATTTTACGTGTAAACTGTCTTTGTCGGCTGTAGAATAAACAGCAACAGTTTTGATGCCCATTTCTCTACAGGTTCTAATTACACGAAGTGCAATTTCGCCTCTGTTGGCAATTAGTATTTTTTTAAACATAGTAATGGTGTAAAAATGGTGAAATAAATTCAATGAAAACCCAAATCAACTTTAGATTCGGTTTATATTGGTATTTAAGACGGGTCAACCAAAAATAATGGTTGATCAAATTCTACCGGACTAGCATCTTCAACCAATACTTTAACGATTTTTCCTTTTACTTCACTTTCAATTTCGTTGAATAATTTCATCGCTTCGATAATGCAAACTACTTTTCCTGGTGTTACCATATCATCAACGCTGGCAAAAACGGGTTTGCCTGGTCCGGCTTGACGATAAAATGTACCAATCATTGGACTTTTGATGGTAATATAGTTGTCTGTTTTAACTGTAACTGGAGCTGCAGGTATGCTTGGTGCGGCTGGTTGTTGAGCGGCTGGTGCTGAAACCGGAGCGGCAGCATAGGTTTGAGAAGAGGCTATAATATTTTGTACAGGATCGTTTTTTTGTTTGATGGTAATTTTTCTTCCATCTTCTTCAATGGTGATTTCTCCGATTGACGTTTTGTTGATTAACTTAACCAACTCTTGAATTTGCTTAATATCCATAACATGTAATTAATGTGATAAAATATGAAATTTGAAACGGGGGGCTAAGATAGGAAACATTATATTAATGCAAAGGATAAAAAATTGCTTTTTCAAGAAAATAGGGTAAAAAATGGGCGATTTTAATCAAAAAATGCCCAAATATGAATGAAAATCGGCTAAAATAAAAAAGGCCGAAATGAATCGGCCTTAGTAAATATGGTTGAAAAAATTATTTTACACGTTCTACATACTCACCTGTTTTGCTATGAACTCGAATGTATTCGCCTTCATTTACAAAAAGTGGCACGTTTACGGTAGCGCCTGTTTCAACAGTTGCTGGCTTTAATGTTCTAGTTGCGGTATCGCCTTTCATGCCGGGTTCGCTGTAAGTAACCAATAACACAATTTTATCTGGCAATTCAACACCCATCGGTTGATCGGTTTCTCCATTGATTAGAACCGATACTTCCTGACCGTCTTTCAAAAAAGCAGGCGCATCAATCATAGATTCTGCTACTGTAATTTGTTCGAAAGTTTCAGCGTCCATAAAGCTATAGCCGGTATCATCCTTATATAAAAATTGGTAAT
>CAIQHJ010000169.1 GCA_903871575.1 uncultured Bacteroidota bacterium | reverse complement strand
CAATCCTTCATATTGGGTTTTTAATACTTTGCATAACAAAGCTCTGTCCACACCAGCATTTTTCTTATCTGCAATGGCTTGCTTTATTCCATCCAAATTGGGCTTGTGAACGTATAAATCAGCAAGTTTTGGGTTGCCATCAATATAATCTAACACAAGTTTAGAAAACAAACCTGTGGATGCATAAGAATGATGTGATGAGCTGAAATGCATGTACTACTTAATATTTTCTTGAGCCTACAAACCAAAATTTCTATACCACCTCTCCTTCTAAATCGTAATCAAACGCCTTGGTAATTTTCACTTGTACAAATTCACCAATGGATAGTTTTTTTGAACTGTTGATGATCACTTCATTGTCTACTTCCACGCTATCAAATTCTGTTCTTCCAAGATATCTGCCTGATTCTTTTCTATCCACCAATACTTTGAAAATCTTACCAATTTTTGCTTGATTTTTTTCGAGACTGATTTCTTGTTGCAGCTCCATAATTTCTTGTGCACGTTCTTCTTTTTCTTCTGCAGAAATATTGTCTTCTAGTCCATGAGCGCTGGTTTGCTCTTCGTGACTGTATGTAAAAATGCCAACCCTATCAAATTTCATTTTTTGCAAAAATGCTTTGAGTTCTTCCACATCTTCCCTGGTTTCTCCTGGGAAGCCAGCAATAAGCGTAGTTCGCAAGCAAATGTCTGGAATTTTACTTCTAATTTGTCCGACCAATTCTTCCATTTCTTCGCGGGTGATTTGGCGCTTCATTGCTTTGAGCATATTATTGGAAGCGTGCTGCAACGGCATATCTATGTAGTTGCAAATGTTTGATCGTTCTTTCATCACATCAATGATCTCCATTGGAAACTTCGAAGGGTAAGCGTAATGCAATCTAATCCACTCCAATCCTTCCACATCTGCCAATGCGTGTAGCAATTCGGGTAGTTGTCTTTTTTTATTCAAATCCAATCCATAATAGGTGAGTTCCTGTGCAATCAGCATCACTTCTTTCACGCCTCTTTTCACCAATGCTTTTGCTTCTGTTACCAATGATTCAATTGTTCTACTGACATGATTTCCTCGCATCAATGGTATGGCACAAAATGAGCAAGTACGGTTACACCCTTCGCTTATTTTCATGTATGCATAATGTTGCGGTGTACTCAACAATCGCTCCCCTATTAATTCTCCTTTATAATCTGCTTCAAATCTTTTTAAAATCAAAGGCAATTCCATTGTTCCAAAATACGCATCCACCTCCGGAATTTCTGCCTCTAAGTTGGATTTGTATCTTTCACTCAAACAACCGGTAACAAACAATTTATCGATGCTGCCTTTTTTCTTCAAAGCCACATGTTCTAAAATGGTATTGACACTTTCTTCTTTTGCTTTGTCTATAAATCCACAAGTATTGATGATGACAATATTATGGTCTTTTTTTGTACTCTCGTGTACCGTTTCAATATCATTTGCCAACAGCTGACCACTTAACACTTCACTATCCACCATATTTTTACTGCATCCCAATGTGATGATGTTGACCTTGTCTTTCTTAATCGATTTTGTCTTCATAATAATGTGCGTAAAGGTACAAAACTAGCCGCTATTCAATTCATTTCTATCAAACAGATTCTCAACAAGCATGATGCATCGCATAGATGTCAAATGTTTTATCTAAAATTTGTATTTTAGCGGCATGATTTCACCAAATACACCGTTACGTATTGCCATTCTTGATTTGTATGAAGGTGTTGCCAATCAAGGAATGCGTTGCATAAGAGAAATCATTTTCAATTATGGTGTTGCGCATCAACTGCAAATACACATTACAGAATTTGATGTACGTTCAAAACAAGAAATCCCAGGAGTAGACTTTGATGTGTATATTTCAACTGGCGGACCAGGTAGTCCGATTGATAGCAAAGAAACCGAATGGGAGAAAAAATATTTTCACTGGATTGAGGACATGCTTCATCACAACAATACTTCCGACCATAAAAAGCACGTTTTTTTTATCTGCCATTCATTTCAATTGGCTTGTCGTTTTTTTGATGTTGCCGAAGTCACCAAACGAAAAAGCACGGCTTTTGGCGTTTTTCCTGTTCACTATCTAGAAAGCATAAACGAAGAGTTGGTTTTTGCTGGCTTAAAGGATCCTTTTTATACAGTAGACAGCAGAGATTATCAAGTAATACAGCCGAAATTAGACCGCATCCTTGCACTCGGTGCAAAAATACTGGTGATAGAAAAAGCGCGTCCACATGTCCCTTATGAAAGAGCCATCATGGCGATTCGATTCAATGCACATATGATTGGTACACAATTTCATCCCGAAGCCGATGCCATGGGTATGTTGCAGTATTTACAATCGGATGAAAAAAAACAACAAGTCATCGACAATCACAGCGAAGCAAAATGGCAATCGATGGTAGAACAATTGAACGATCCAGATAAAATCATGTACACTTACACGCATGTGTTGCCCAATTTCTTAGACCTTGCCATTTTCAATGAAATATCCATTTCATCAAAACAACATCAACATGGAAAAACAGCTACGTCAACAATTTAACAGTCGTTTTTCAGAAACTCAATACCTGGCATACCTACAAGAAATTGATGCGCTCGCGCCGGATGCATTGGATTTCAAAGTTGCAGAGACACCCATTTTTATCCCGAAAGATTTCAAGCAAAAAATGTTGGATGCTTGTGAAACGATTGTAGATGTTTTACTTCAGCCGGAGGTGATTGAAGCTACAAATCGCAGTATTCCCGAAAAATATAGCGTTCCAAATGAATCTTCAAGGCCCGAAATGTTGGTGTTTGATTTTGGTATTTGTAAAAATGAAAGCGGCGAACTAATCCCGCAATTGATAGAGATGCAAGGATTCCCATCTTTGTTTGCATATCAATATTGTCTCGATCAAATCACCCGAGAATACGCAGCCGTTCCTGATAACTATTCCGCTTATTTGAATAATTATAACAACAGCAGCTATGCCCAACTGTTAGCCGATATAATCATCGGCGACACCAATATAGAACAGGTTGTGTTATTAGAAATTTTTCCAGAAAAACAAAAAACAAGAATTGACTTCGCCTGTACCAAAACACTGTTGGACATCCGTACGGTTTGCCTAACAACTGTTTTTGCAGAAGGCAATCAATTGTTTTACAACTATGAAGGAAATAAAATTCAAATCAAAAAAATTTTCAACAGGGTTATTTTTGATGACTTGGAGCAGCTAGGGTTGACTGAGATTATCGACTTAAAAAAATCTTACGAAGTAGAATGGATAACACATCCCAATTGGTTTTATCGCATCAGCAAATTTACCCTTCCATTTATCGACAGTTTGTATGTGCCAGACACATATTTTCTCAGTGAACTTACACAGCCTTTAAACTGGAGTGAATATGTGTTAAAGCCATTGTTTTCATATGCAGGAATGGGGATAGTTATTGATGTAACCCAAGCTGATATTGATGCCATTACAGATCCAGAACATTGGATTGTGCAGAAGAAAGTACAATATGCGCCTGTTATTGAAACGCTCGACGAACCTGCCAAAGCAGAAATCAGGTTGTTTTATTTTTGGAAGAAAGAATGGGAAAGGCCTGTTGCGGTGCACAACCTCGCTAGACTAAGCAAAGGAAAAATGATTGGCACCCGGTATAACGAAGGTAAAACTTGGGTAGGTGGAACAATTGCCTATTTTGAAAAATAAGGTGCTAATGTGATGCCATTAAAAAGCGTTAAAAAAGTTATATTCCAATCGCACCAAAGCGCCGTTCGAAGCGGAGCGGTACAAATCATTGCTCAATGAGAACCGATAGCTGATGTCTGCCCTAATTTTACTTAAGAAAATAAATTGCACCACGGGAGCTAGGTCTATAAATGTTTTTCCGCTTTTCCAATTGGTTTGTCCAAGCAGCTCTAGCATCAAATTTAAATTGGTTTGATTGTAACGAATGTATTCTTTTGGCAGCATCAATTTCCCTACAGAAATGCTGTATGACAGTACGTTTCGATATGATGCACCATAAACAAATGGATGTGCAGAACCATTATCCAATGCATGTAAAAATGAAGCAGTTGTAGAAAGTGCCATTTTATTTTTCAATTTTGTACAAACCATTCCCATTTCATAACCACTGTTGTGACCATTCAAATCAATAGCCAACTGATGAATGTCGCTGTTGTTTTTAGCCCATTTTGCAAATGCAGCCAAACGCAGATGGCTATGCACTTCATCTACACTAAAAAATCGATATTTCCCATAAATCGACGCACCTTCGAAATTTACTTTTTCACTCCTGTTGGAAATGAAAGCTTCTGCATGCAACATCCATTTTTTGGAAATACCAATCATTATTTCTGGTAAAAAATGAAAATTCATTTGCTTCGAATCATTCTCCTGCATTACAATAGAATTTGCCCTAAAGCCAATGGTTCGAGCCGCCATGTTGCTGGCAGGTTCGGTAAACGTAAACAACTCCTGCGTATATGCTGTTAAACATATACACTGCATAAGTATGAATGCATAAAATTTCATCATAATAAATGAATTTGTTTTTCACAACAGATTTGTTGTGGTTGGATTTATTATAACAAATGGATAAGCCATAACGCTTACCCATTGTTGCTATAGTGTTGCATGATAGATTCTTGTACCCAATGGTTGTTGGATATGTACACAACACGCTTCGGTAAGTCCTGTTGCATAACATGGCATGCTTGTATAAGCAGCGAATCGTTTGCTTTCTTTTGTTGTCAAGTACCCTTTATCAATAATTCTAAAATTGATTTCATTTCGCAATGTTTGCTCGGTTACATGCACAAAATGAAATAAAAATCCATTTCGTTCTATGTGTACATCATTGTACAAAGACAATGTATCTATAGCCATTTGAACATCCATTCTGGCAACAAAAAATCCGGCATCTTCCACCTTTTTTTTGAGCCGATCGAAATTGATGCTGCTACCAGATTTAAACACAATAATAAAACTCGATGTTTTGATGTTGGGTGTAATAGAATCAACCTCCTCCAATGTTTGAAGCGATTTAAATATGGCATTGCTGCACATACTACAAGTCAGGCCACTGGCTTGTATCGTAACATTTTTAATTTGGGCTGAAACGCAGAAACAACAAAAGAAAGACAATACCAAAATGATTGTCTTTCTCATATGTTTATATTTTAATCTGCTTTAGTAGAATCTGATGCTTTGTGGTCGCAAGATTTATTTTTATCGCATTGCTTGCCATCTCCTTTTCCACAAGATTTTGCACCGTGTTCTCCTGCATCTTTCTTGCAAGTAGCACCACCACCAGCACAACATTTTTTTGCAGTTGCTTCTTTATCTGATTTTCTTTGATACTTGCAACAGCCATGTAAATTGTTGTATGCATCATTGTTGCCTGTCATGTCTTGTGTGTCATACCCAACTTTAGCAATTGCTTCTTGGATGGCATTATTGTTTGTAGCTGATGCTTTGTAGGTAACATCTAACATGTGTGTTTCGGCGTTCCATGACGCTTTTTTGGCGCCAGCTGATTTTGCGGCGTTCTCAATTCTGGTTTTGCACATGCCGCAGTTGCCCCATACTTTGATGGATTCTTTTGTTGTTTGTGCAGATGCTGTTGTAAACATTGAGCTGCTTAACATTAAGAAGCAGGCTAAAAAAATATTTTTCATGTTGTTTTATTTATAATTGAATGATTTGATTTTTTGATTGAAATGTGAGCTATCTGTGTTTTCTAAATTCTAAACACACAGTTTTTAATGATCTTATCGGGTGTTGAATAATTGGGCGGATTGTATTTTGTTTCCTTTTCTATTTGAACACTGTAAAAATTGCTCCAAATAAAATAATCAGAACGATGGTGAACAATGGCTTCGAAAGGAACGTCTACTATATAACCGCTTGGGTGTTTGAACGCATTTTCATATTTCACAAACCGATGCTCATCACTGCAGCATCCTCCTTTTTTTTCGGTCATTCCGCATTTGCCACATTTCTCCGACCGCTTGCCAAAAAAATCAACCCCGGCTCTTTCGCCCATGCAATAATGTACCTCCATCGCAATCCCTGTAGATAGCAATAAGTACAAAAATGTCAATATGGTTAAGAATACTTTTTTCACTTTCTCAAAGATAATTATTAATCCTGGAAAATAAAATGATTAGTTCACAAACCACCATTGAATGCCAAATCTGATCATTAATCCTTGTGTTGGATACAATGGCGCTGCAAAATTGTTTCGGGTAAAGCTCAATCCATTGTTTATATTGATTGTATTTAAGTTCTCTGCTCTAAAATAGCCCGTAAATCCTTTGATTCTAAAATGAGCATAAGCGGCAAACTCAGGCAAATTCTTAATTTGAACGCTATCCTGTTTGATAAACTGTCCTATTATTGGGGAATATCCATTGGCTTTGTAAGCGCTGTAGTATTTAATTTCTAATCCGGCAGACAAGTTCAAATTACGATAAAACAGCCCTTCAAATGCCAGTCGATTTCGCGTAAAAACCAGTGGCACCCGAATGGGAGATGCCGCATCTACTTGTTGAATCGTGGCATCTATATACCAATTCCATCGCTTGGTAATTTTCAGTTTTTTGCTGGCCGAAAATTGTATAAGGTTGATTAACCCGGGATATTGAGCGGATGCATAGTAATTCTTAAAATAAGTATAATTCGCAATGAGCATGTTGTTAAACGCCAATGAGAAAAAAGGCGAAGTTGCAGTCGCACCGAATATGGTTATATTTTCTTTCTTAAAAGCATTGGTGTCGCCCAAATGAAATGATGATCGATTGTCGAAAATAAAGGAAGGTGTGCGATTGGCATTTTTGAAGTATAGTTTAACATAACCTAAGCGTTGATTGATGATTCTGCTGATGTTTGCACTTGCCTGATAATCGCCTGCATAAGGGCCCCCAACATACACTGTTCCGTCAACAGACATATCCCATTTTTTATTTTTGGTTCTATTTTGGTATGCTCCATGAACAAACCAATTGCTCATCGATAGTTTATTCGATTGTACATTACCATCCAATTGTTGAAAGGTGATGCCGCCTAAAAAATACTGTGCCGTATTTTTTGTATCTGGAAATTGTATCAAGCTAAAGTCATTGCTGATGGATTTCCATGTTTCGCTTATTGAAAATGTATCTGTTGGTGCGTCAAAATCGATGTTGTACCATTTTTTATAGATGATTGAATCTGCATACACATCCCCAAACGCATACAGCATTTTCTGATACGTAACGGTATGTTGTAAACGAAGTTTTGGATAAAACAGATACTCCATTGTTGAATCGTTAATCGCTACCGAATCTTTTTTTCCCAGATCATATTGTTGTCGAACGAAGCATGTGAAATCTTTGTATGTATTGCCGGTAAGAATATTGGTAACAAATGGATTGGTTCTGTATGCAGCATTGTTACCTAAATTCACAGGCACACTAAACCGATCTTTTCTATTGGGATCCGATAAATCATCCACATTTTCTATTCCCCCATTCTCTGAAGCCCTGATGTGGTTGTTGATAATGGCTGTTTGGAGATTGTATCTTTTTTTGGGACTTTGATATTGACTAAAAATGCGATAACTGCTGTGGTTGGTATTTTGTGTAACAAAAAAGCCAGGCGCGGTAATCAGGTTAAAATCGAAGCCGAAATTCCAATTGGGTTTTGGATTTTGTGTGTGAAATGCCCTAATCATTTGCTCTTTGCCAGATGCCAGCTGATATTGCAAAGCAGAAAAAGGACGGGAAGTTTTATAAAACTTTGTGGAAGCTAACGTATAACGATAAATGTCGTAAGCATGCATACCGGCATCAAATCCGATTCGGTCATTGGGTTGAAAAATAATGGAATATGCAGCCGCCCCATTATTGCCTAGCCAAACGTAATTGGAGGGAACAGAAAAATAATTATCAAAATCATGGATTGCAGAATCTATTGTTCTTTTACGGGTGCTGTCCAAAAATTTGTAACTGATATTGATGGAGTCTTTTAAATCGTTGCGATGTTCAAATCCGATGGTATCTTTTCTGGGCTCTGTGGATTGATTAGCCGCATTGGGCGTGGATGTGCCAGGCTGTTGTATTGATTGTATGGCCTCATCTAATTTTATTGCGTCCTTTTTTTTAACCGGTACTTGTGCAAACAAGACCACAGAAAACATTAAGAAGCAAAACAAAAAAAACAGTTTGGACATTTCAAAAAATAAAGGTGAAAAGAAAAGGCCTATCGAACAAAATTAGTCAAGATTAATCGAATATCTCCAACCACTGCATTAGTTTGTAGAGAAATCTACCATTTTGCATAGAAGTTTTACCATGATTATCGCCTCATTTCAAGTTACAATTATTATCTTCGCCAAAAAATTACAACATGAATTTACATGAATACCAAGCCAAAGAATTACTGAAGAAATTCAATGTTCCGGTACAGGAAGGAATTGCTTGCAGCTCAGCCAACGAAGCCGAGGAAGCCTATCGTCAAATTCACACACAATATGGAAGTAAATTTGCTGTGGTTAAGGCTCAGATACATGCAGGAGGTAGAGGAAAGGGAACCATTCAGGGTAAAGATCAAAGAGGTGTGGCTGTAGGAAAAAGCATGGAAGATGTGGTGAAAATTGCAGACAACATTTTGGGTGGCACCTTGGTTACGATTCAAACCGGACCAGAAGGCAAATTGGTAAGTAAAGTGTTGGTTGCACAAGACGTATACTACGAAGGTCCCAATCCTGTTAAAGAATTTTACTTGGCTATTTTGATGGATAGAAGCAGTTGCAAAAATGTAGTAATGTACAGCACAGAAGGCGGTATGAACATTGAAGATGTTGCGCATGATACCCCAGAAAAAATATTCAAAGAGTTTGTTCACCCAGGTGGCAGATTAGAAGGATTTCAAGCTAGAAAAATCGCATTCAACTTAGGATTAAGTGGAGAGTCGTTTAAAAATTGCGTAAAATTCGTAACCAATTTATACAATGCGTATGTAGAATTAGACTGCGGCATGTTGGAAATAAATCCATTGTTTAAAACCAGTGACGACAAAATTATTGCCGTTGATTGCAAAATGAATATTGATGACAATGCATTGATGCGTCACGCAGATGTTGCCGCTTTAAGAGATTTATCTGAAGAAGATCCAACAGAAGTGGAAGCAGGAAAATTCAATTTGAACTTTGTAAAATTAGATGGCAACGTGGGCTGTATGGTAAATGGCGCTGGATTGGCAATGGCAACCATGGATATGATTAAACTGAGTGGTGGCGAACCTGCAAACTTCTTGGATGTTGGTGGTACAGCAAACGCTCAAACCGTAGAAGCTGGTTTCAGAATCATCATGAAAGATCCAAAAGTAAAAGCCATTTTAATCAATATTTTTGGTGGAATCGTTCGTTGTGACCGTGTTGCTCAAGGTGTAATTGATGCCTATCAAAGTATTGGAAACATCGAAATTCCAATTATTGTACGCTTGCAAGGCACCAACGCAGATGTTGCAAAAAAATTAATAGATGAAAGTGGATTAAAAGTACAAAGCGCCATTTTACTTAGCGAGGCCGCAGCTTTGGTAAATAAAGCAGTAGCTTAAAACATATCATTTTTAAATACCTTAGCGGTTATTTGTTTACAATAAACAGTAACCGCTTTTTTTATCCATAGATTCATTTCACATGAACATTCATTTTAGAACTGCACACTTCAACGACCTTCCTAAAATTGTTGAGATTTACAATTCTACCATCGCATCAAGAATGGTTACTGCAGATACCACGCCCGTATCTGTTGATTCTAAAGTAGATTGGTTTAATGAACACAATGAAACCAGCAGACCACTATGGGTTGTAGAAATTGATCATGCAATGATAGGATGGGTTAGTTTTCAAGATTTTTATGGCCGACCTGCTTATGATGGCACAGCTGAAATCAGCATTTATTTAGACAACGAAAATCGTTCAAAAGGAATTGGAGCCCGTTGTTTGGAGCACATCATCCAAACCGCACCATCTTTGGGTATACACACGATACTTGGATTTATTTTTTCTCATAACCTAGCCAGTATCCAAATGGTAAAAAAATTCAACTTCGAAGAATGGGGACATTTAAAAGACATCGCACTGCTTGATGACCAATACTATAGTTTACTAATTATGGGTAGGAAAGTATAATCGCCACTTTATTTAAAATCATTCGATTTGGGCAACACCGCTTTGGGTTTGGGCTTTCCTGTATCTGCGCCTGGCTTTTTTTGTTTCTCATCCGTTAATCCGTCTGTCATATCACTTCCCATAAATTCATCTGCACCAGCATTTTGAACATCTGCGTCCAAACTATCTCCACTCGTGGCAATGTTTGCAAAATTAGATTCAGCATAAATTGGATTGTTTCTCAATTCTGCGGGCTGTTCAAATTCTTTTATCTTTCCATAATTCAACCTACGATCTGCATACACATGACTCATAAACAAACCCCACTTGGGTGCCGACATTTCTGCACCTCCGCTGTTGCTGGTATAAATGGGAATGAATGGATCCTCACAACCTACCCATGTGCCTGCCAATAATTCGGGTGTATATCCAATGAACCAGCCGTCTGTATTGCTGTTGGTTGTCCCCGTTTTTCCTGCTTTTTGAACCGGTATCGAGTAGCTGTTGATTCGCCTGGCCGTTCCAAAATCTACCACACCTTGCATCAATTTTACCATTGTATAAGCATCCGATTCGCCAATCACTTCTTTGCTTTGTGATATTGGAAACTCTTGCAACAAATTACCATCTTTATCTTCTATTCTGGTGAGGTAAACGGGCGGTGTGTTGTATCCTTTATTTGGAAACATGGTATAAGACTGTAGCATTTCCAACATGGGTATTTCTGCTGCACCCAATGCAATGGAAGGATATGGTGGAAGTTTGGCTATGATACCACATTGCTGCGCAAACTCAATGGTTCTTTTTACGCCAATGGTTCCCATCAAATGCCAGGCTGCTCCATTTAAAGATTTGGCCAAACAATATGCCATCGTTCCACCTCCTGTACTTATCGTTTTTCCTCCCAATGTAAGTGGCCCACCTGGAATATATGTTTCTGGTGTGTAACCCGCATCTGTAACTGCTAATGTGTAGAGCAATGGTTTAAATGTAGAGCCTACTTGTCTGCTAGCGGTAACATGGTCGAATTTGAACCATTTGTAATTGATGCCACCAACCCAAGCTTTGATTTCTCCAGTTCTGGGATCCATAGCGGCAAAGGATGTTTGCAACAGCTGCTTGTGGTATTTGATGGAGTCAAAGGGCGTCATGATGGTGTCCTTTTCGTGGTTCTTACTTCCCCACCAAGAAAAAACTTTCATCTTCACTGGTATATAAAACGTCTTCTTTATTTCTGCGGTATCTGCGCCATCCTCTTCCATTGATTTCCATCTGTCTGTGAATCGCATGGCATCTTCAATTACTTTATCGTGCCCTTCCCACAACTTATTTCCTTTTAGTTTGAAATAATTATTGAGTTTTTGTTGAATGATGGGCATGTGTTCCTCAACCGCCATTTCAGCATAGGTTTGCATTCTTGAATCAATGGTGGTATAAATCTTCAAACCATCTCTGAACAAATTATATGGTTCATCGGTTTTGGGATTCTTGTGTGTATTGCACCATTTTTTTAAAACCCCAACCAACACCGAACGATAATAAGGCGCAATACCCACATTCTCATCAATTTTTTTGTAGTTGGTAAGGAGTGGTTTGCTTTTGTATTTTTCCGCTTCTGCAGGCGTGATGAAGTGCTGCTTGGCAACTGCCATTTGATTGATCACCACATTTCTTCTCGACAATGCTGATTTGGGGTGACGAATCGGTTCATAAATAAAGCCTTTGAGCATGCCAATCAAAACTGCGGCTTCTTCAATTTTAAGTTCTTTGGGTTCTTTTTGAAAATAGGTTCTAGAAGCATTGCGAATGCCATATACATTTCCCCAAGGTGCTCTGTTTAAATACAAAGCGATGATTTCCTCTTTGGTGAAGTTCCTTTCCAATTTTACAGCCACAATCCATTCTTTTAATTTTTGCATTCCTCTTACCAAAACATTTCCCTTGCCTTGTCCAAGCATCATCTTAGCCAATTGCTGTGTTAAAGTGCTGCCACCGCCTTGTGATCCTACCGAAAATAATACCCTTGCTAAAGCTTTGGCATCAATACCCGAATGTTCATAAAACCGTTCATCTTCTGTGGCAATTAGTGCATTGATAACATTGGGTGATATTTCACTGTATTTAACTTCACTTCGGTTTTCGGCATAATATTTCCCCATCAACTGCCCATCAGCGCTGATGATTTCACTTGCCAAATCGGCCTCCGGATTTTCTAATTCTTGTACAGATGGCATCTTGCCAAATAAGCCAAAATTTGCGCCAATGAAAATCAGCACAACAATTGCAAATCCCCATAAAAAAACTCGCCACAATATTTGTACAGAACGCTTCATATGTATTTTATCCAATCAAGGTAGATGATGAAAATTAAAACTGACCTGGATATTGATTGTTTAATAACGTTTTATAACTATCCAAATCTTTATTCGATTTCAGCAACAGCAAATTTTCTTCGCTGATGATTAAAAAACTATACTTATTTGCCGGCAGCCATGAAATTTGTGAAGGTGCGGCTTTTTTTATTTTTGTGCAGTAGGAAAATGCGTCGGCGGCAGAACCAAAATATCCAAATACCACCAATGATTTATCGGAGGTGAGTGTGTCTTTGTTTACCGATACGTTTGGAAATCCATTGGAACTATTGAAGCGTTTGAATGCATTGCGGGTTTCATTTGCGTAAACGGCATCTACTTTATTAAGTACAATCAACGCTACATGCGATTGGCTTGCTTGCCATTTGAATGCCCCTTTTACCATAGTTGGTGGCAATTGTATGCCAGAATCTTTTGCAATGGGTTTTGTTTTTAATATGGGCATTTTGGGTATGATGGGCGCCGCAACAACCGCTTTTTTTATCTCTACATTTTTGTCATTGGCAATCAAAATTCTTTCATCGTCTTCCACCCTTGTCACTTCTAAATTGGTAAGATAACTTTCAATTTCTTTTCTTCTTTTGAGTACTTCTATTAAATTTTCAGACTTGGATTTTAAGGCAGCATTGGGATACAATTGTACAAGATTTTCTAAGGTAGCTATGGCCTCTGAATCTTGGGTGCATTTGATGTAGTATAGTGCCTCGATATATAACAATTGTGGCGACCAATAATTTTTTCCATGTAGGCTATCTGCCATTTTTTTCAAAGCAAAAGCAGAATCGAAACTACCTTGAATAAACAAATCGTAAATCTGTTGATATTTTTGCGATACCGCTGGATTGTTTTTTTCTGGTTGTAAAGACAGCGGATCGTTGATCATTTTTGAAGCCTTCGTATCTGCGAATTGAGTATCCAACAATTGCTTGTAATATGCAGCTTTTTCGGCATCCCCTATTTTGTTGTAACAATAATATAATCCCAAATGCGCTTTGCCTTCAGCCAACATTGCTGGATATCTTTGCAAGTATAACTCATAGGTGTAAATGGCTTGTGGGTAATCTTGCAATTCGTTTTGAAAAAGTTCTGCTAGTTCGAGCATGGCGTTGGCAACTTTAATGTTGCTGCTGTCTAACTTTTCCTGGGTTGTTGGCAAATTGGCAATAAGCGCATCGTAACTGTTGGCAACCAAACCACCATCCTTGGTTGTTCCTGCAGAATCAACTGGTGCCAAAGGATCGGTAGCACCTGGACCATTGAAACCCATTCCCGCCATATCCAATGCTGCTTTTCTACGCCAGTTATCAAGGTTCTCTCT
>CAIQHJ010000168.1 GCA_903871575.1 uncultured Bacteroidota bacterium | reverse complement strand
TTGATTCAAAAAGGTTTGGCTTATGTTGACGACAGCACGTCAGAAGCAATTGCATTACTCAAAGGCACGCCCACCGAAGCTGGGAAAGACTCTAGCTATAGAAGCCGCTCGATTGAAGAAAATCTTCAGCTTTTTCTCGACATGAAAGCTGGTAAATATAAAGATGGAGAAAAAGTGCTGCGCGCTAAAATCGACATGGAGCATACCAACATGCTCATGCGCGACCCCATCATCTATCGCATCAAACACGCACATCACCACCGAACCGGCGATAAATGGTGTATCTATCCAATGTATGATTTTGCACACGGACAAAGCGATAGCATAGAAAAAATTACACATTCTATTTGTACACTAGAATTTATTCCACACAGAGAATTATACGATTGGTTTATTCAAGCATTGGGCATATTCCCTTCGCATCAATACGAATTTGCACGCCTCAACATGACATACACCGTGATGAGTAAACGCAAACTTTTGCAGTTGGTGAATGAAGGATTTGTGACAGGATGGGACGACCCCAGAATGCCTACCATCAGCGGATTTAGAAGAAAAGGATTTACACCTTTGAGCATCAGAAATTTTTGCGAAAAGATTGGTGTTGCCAGAAGAGAAAATATGATCGACCTCAGTTTACTCGAATTTTGTTTGCGCGAAGATTTGAACGCAACAGCCAATAGAGTGATGGCTGTATTAGATCCTATACAATTAATAATTACCAATTACCCTGCAAATCAAACAGAACATTTAACGAGTGAAAATGGCCCCGATGAATCTATGGGCAACAGAGAGATTCCATTTAGCAATACCCTTTGGATAGAACGAGAAGACTTTATGGAAGTGCCCGCAAAAAAATGGTTCAGACTTGCGCCCGGAAGCATGGTGCGTTTAAAAAGTGCTTACATCGTTCAATGCGACACGTTTGATAAAGATGAGAACGGCAACATCACCAAAATATATTGCAGTTATTTTGCCAACAGTAAAAGCGGACAAGACGAAAGCGGTTTGCATGTAAAGGGCACGATTCACTGGGTGAGTGCAGCACATGCCATAAATGCGGAGGTTCGTTTATACGACAGATTGTTTAAAGTAGAAAATCCATCTGCAGAGGAAGGCGATTTCAAAAACAACATTAACCCCGATTCATTGCACATCATATCAAATGCTTATGTAGAACCTGCTTTGCAAGCAGCCACCATGGAAGATCGGTTCCAATTTATTCGTAAAGGATATTTTTGTTTGGATAAAGATAGTAGTGCGCAACAACTCATTTTCAACCGCACGGTAACGTTGAAAGATACTTGGGAAAAAGCAAAAAGTTAAGAGCGCTGCTGATCAACCTTTATTTTGGTTATCTTTTATTTTCATATCTGGAAACAGGGCAATGCCAAAGGATAAAATAGAAAGCAACACCAATGCATATAACCCCCACTGTTTCTCTGGAGTGTAGGCATTATAAGATGAAGCATACAAATGGTAGGTCTTTAATGCATAAGCTGCAATTACCCCTGCAAAAAAAAGATGCGTAAATTTCGCCCACACTTTATTGATCATCATCAATACAATTGAAATCACGGAGAATATGATGAAGTATTTTCCTGGTCTCCCATACACATTGTTTTGAGAATAAAAACCAGTGAAAAATTTCTGTAAGTCGGCATGATAAGTCCATGGCATGAAACAAACACCAATCAACAAGAGATAAACGATTAGGCCCAACCACTTGCTATATTTCATATAAAAAATTGAATTAAAAAAGAACTGCCTGAGGATATGATCTTCAGGCAGTTTGGTGAGGTCCCTAGCGGATTCGAACCGCTGTAGAAGCTTTTGCAGAGCTTTGCCTAGCCACTCGGCCAAAGGACCAATTTATCATCAACCGAATTTTAATTTCAATTGATGTCACAAAATAAGGTATTTTTATTGACAATTTAAAATACAACTTTTATTAAGTGCATTCTTGAATTAAAACGATAAAAAGCTCAACCGAAAACTACATTTACAAAGCTTGATTTGTAATTTGCACCTGCTATTTAACCGACATATAAACTTTACTCCCCAATGAACCATATCGAATCAACAGAAATGATCATCAACGACAGAGGTGCCATTTATCATATCGACTGTAGGCCAGAGGAAATAGCCCCTACCGTATTTGTTGTAGGCGACCCAGGCAGGGTTCAGGAAGTAAGCAAGCATTTCGACAAGATTGAATACCGCAATCAACACAGAGAATTCATCACCCACACCGGCTATTTGGGTAATAAGCGCCTAACCGTTATGAGTACAGGCATTGGTCCAGATAATATTGATATTGTGCTGAATGAGTTGGATGCCTTGGTCAATATCGATTTTCAAACCCGATTGATAAAAGAACAAATTACAGCACTAAATATCATTCGCATAGGAACGAGTGGCTCATTGCAAGCATCCATTCCTACCGATAGTTTTGTAGCGAGTACCCATGGACTTGGACTAGACAATTTGCTGCATTTTTATAAACATGAAAACAGTGAAGAAGATCTACAATTGATGCATGCATTTAACAACCATACACAGCTTAACGAGCGCAACTTCGCACCTTATATTCACGCTGGAAGTATGAAATTGATGAAGGACTTTGTTGCCGGTTTTCACCATGGCATCACCGTTACTTGTCCAGGGTTTTATGGGCCACAAGGAAGGGTTTTAAGAATGGGTTTATCCGAGCCTCAATTGAATACGCGACTCAGTTCGTTTCATTTTGGCAACCATCGCATTGCCAATTTCGAAATGGAAACTTCGGCTATTTATGGAATGGGAAAAATATTAGGGCACCATTGTTTGTCATTAAATGCCATTGTATTTAACCGAGTAACGAAAGTTGTGAGCAAAGACATCCCAACTGCCATTGAAAAATTAATCATCAAAACATTGGAAACCGTTCAAACTGCTGGAATATGAAGATTCATTTTTACAAATACCAAGGCACTGGAAACGACTTCATCTTATTAGACAACAGATTGAATCAATACCAAGACCTTACCACTGCACAAATTGCTTTTTTATGCAATAGAAAATTTGGGATCGGCGCAGATGGATTAATGTTGATGAACCCTTCGCCTGGATTGGATTTTGAAATGCTGTACTATAATGCGGATGGCAACCAAAGTACGATGTGCGGTAATGGCGGAAGATGCATGGTACAATTTGCATACGACCTTCAGATGCATCAATATACTTATCAATTTAAGGCAGTTGATGGCATTCATCAGGCAGAAATAGATAATAATCAACACATCAAATTAAAAATGAACGATGTGATGGAAGTAACAAAACACAATGGTCATTATGTTTTGAATACCGGCTCGCCACATTTGGTGTTGTTTGCCCATCATGTTGCAGATATTGATGTATATGAAACCGGAAAGGAAATAAGAAACAGCAAATCATTTGAAGCAGAAGGGATCAATGTTAATTTTGTGGAAACAGTTGATGATGATATGATTTTTGTCCGAACTTACGAGCGTGGAGTAGAGGATGAAACATTGAGTTGTGGTACCGGCGTGGTGGCATGTGCGTTATTAAATGCACACAACGATAAAGGATTCAACAGAGTGGAAGTAAAAACACTAGGCGGGTTATTGAGTGTAGAATTTTCAAAGCAATCTGAAACTACATACAACAACATCTGGCTCTGCGGACCAGCGAAATTTGTTTTTTCAGGAGAGATGGAGATATCATAAACAACCCAAAAATATTTCAAATAGACAATACATTAAAATGGTTCAATATTTTAAAATCATCGACCATCAAACCATTGCCATCGACAAGCCCACAGAAGGAACTTGGGTGAATGTGTTGCCGCCGTTGAAACAAGAAGAGTTTTCAGATTTGAGTGAAGCGTTGGATATACCGATTGATTATTTAAAAGATTCATTGGATATTGATGAGCGCAGCCGTTACGAGTTTTATGACGATGTGAAATTGATTGTGATAAAAACACCTACCGAAAACAATTCATTTAATGAAAGTGATGCTTTTTACATTACGATTCCAATTTGTATTATTTTAACAAACGGACAAATTGTAACCGTAAATTCTTTTGAGAATGAGGCCATAAAAAAATTCCTGAACAGTTTTCAAAATCGCCATCCAGACAAGAAAAACATGATGGCGCTGAAAGTATTTGAGAAAATAACCATGAATTTTCAAGAGTGTCTGAAAGAAATCAATCAGAGACGAAACCTATTGGAGCAAAAATTGTACGATGCAAATAGAAATGAGGAGTTGACACAATTGATGCGAATACAAAAGAGTTTGGTGTATTTTGTAACGGCACTTAGGAGCAACGAATTGCTCATGATGAAAATGGCCAGAACAGATTTCTTAGGTTTGAATGAAGATGAAAAAGACTTTTTGGATGATTTGATAATAGAAACTTCACAAGCATTAGAAACAGCCCAAACGTACACCAACATTTTGAGCAGTTCATTAGATGCGTTTGCAAGCATCATCAGCAACAACCAGAATGAAGTATTGAAACGATTATCAACACTCACCATTTTGTTGAGTGTGCCGGTTTTGATTGCGAGTATTTATGGTATGAATGTACCACTTCCATTTCAACGCTCTACCAATGCATTTTGGATACCTGTTTTGTTTTGCTTTCTCATACTTGGCTTTACCATGTACAATTACATTAGAAGATTAAAAAAATGAACAATTTCAACATTAGGGTTTACGGCATATTGATTAATAAAAACAAAGAAGTTTTGGTAAGCGATGAACTGATTAAAGGAAATCGATACACTAAATTTTGTGGCGGTGGAATGGAGCACGGCGAAGGAACCATAAACTGTTTAAAGCGCGAATTTAAGGAAGAAATGGATCTGGAAATTGAGGTTGTGGATCATTTATACACCACCGATTTTTATCAGAAAAGTTTGTTTAATCCCAATCAACAACTCATTTCTATTTACTATCAAATAGAAGCATTAGAAGAAATTAAAGTGCCGTTAAAAACCATTCCATTTGATTTTGATGAAACGGAATTGATCAAACACAGTCTTACTGGGCAGGTAGAATCATTTCGATTTATTCCTTGGGATGTTTTTTCACCAGAGTGTGTTACATTGCCAATTGATAAAATTGCGGCAAAGATGGTAAAGCGAAATAAATAATTCACTTGAATAAAAAATACTATCAGCCATAAGCCGGATTCTGTGACTATTGAAACAATAGCGGTTATCATTTATCTGGCTGAGCCATTGCTGACTCAATCTTGCTGCCTACCCTTCAATGCAGCAGTTTCCTGCGTTTGGACGAGCCGCCCTCAAACATTGATTTACGTGGCATTACAGCGCATAAGGTTTACCCGTATAAATTATTACTAACCTATACCGTGAGCTCTTACCTCACGTTTTCACCCTCATCCCAATTGCTTGAGACAGTTATTTTCTGTGGCACTTTCTCTTTCCTTTTAAAAAAGAAGCCGGCGCTTAACCGGTATGCTGCTCTTTGCTGTCCGGACTTTCCTTTCCATATAATGGAACGATAACCGGCTGATAGTTTGTAAAAGTAGGTCAATTTATTTTTTAATGTGAATTTTAAAAAAGTAATAAGTAAAGAGTACAAATGAAAAATATATAACTAATAACAATGCTTAATTTAAAAAATTAGTTTAAGTATTCTAGTAGATGAGCTTTAAATTACAATTGGATTGTAAAATAGCACAAATGAAAAAACATATCTTCAGATTGATTATAAAAAAGATGGCAAAATCACAGCCAGATTTTGCGGAGAACAAGTTTCTTCATACCAGAAAAGCAAATGAAAAAGCAGTTGCTATAAAATCGATTTGCTATGATACCATAATGATTTTGCTGGGAATGCTCTGTGCTGGGTTTGGCTTAAAAGGATTTTTAATGCCCAGTCATTTTATCGATGGAGGCACGATGGGATTGGCTTTATTATCCAATCAAATATTTGACATCAATCTTTCTTTGCTGATTGTTTTAATCAACATCCCATTTATTTTGCTTGGGAAAAATACAATCAGTAAAGAATTTGCTATAAAAACTTGTCTTGCTATTTCTGGGCTTGCCATCTGTGTTGCGTTTTTCCCTTATCCTCATATTACAAACGATAAATTGCTCATCTCTGTTTTTGGTGGTTTTTTTCTTGGGGCTGGAGTAGGATTAACGATGCGTGGCGGTGCAGTGATTGATGGAACGGAAGTACTGGCCATTGAGATGAGTAAAAGAACCGGACTTTCCATAGGAGACGTTATCCTCTGTATTAACATACTCATTTTTTCTGTTGCGGCCTGGGTAATTTCTATTGAAACCGCATTGTATGCGATGCTTACTTACCTAGCAGCCTCAAAAACAGTTGATTTTCTAATTGAAGGAATTGAAGAATACACAGGCGTTACCATCATCTCCATCAAAGAAGAGAAAATAAGGATGATGATTATAAATGAAATGGGAAGAGGCGTTACCGTTTATAATGGAGAGCGTGGCTTTGGTAACTCTGGCGAAAAATTATACGACATGAAGATTGTTTATACGATTGTCACCCGACTTGAGGTGAGCAAATTAAAATATGAAATTGAAAAGATTGACCCCAACGCTTTTGTGTTTATGACCAGCGTTAAAGACATGAAAGGCGGCATGATAAAAAAAAGAAGATTGAAATAACTCAATTTAAACATTGAAGTATATCTCCGTAGCGCCATATCCGTATAAATGATGAAACTGATTGACAAATGATTTCACTTTGGGACGGAGTTTCAATATTTCGTGAATCTCTTCCCTTAACCTGCCTTCGCCAATTCCATGAATAACTATTAAAGAAGCTTGTTGATGCAAGACAGCCAAATCATAATACTTTTCAAAAGTGTCCAATTGCAAATTCAACATATCAAACTTCGACATCCCAATGGTATTGTCGGTGAGCTTTTCAATATGTAAATCGACAACCGTTCTTACTGGGGGTAAATGTTGCTTGGCTTTTGATAGTTCATACATCCTAAATCCGGCGTTCCCCAACTTCGATAAATCTACTTTCACTTCTTCTACCCTATCTGGATACTGCATAAACAATTCATATGCAAATGAGGCCTCGCCTTTTAACTGAATTTCTTCTATCTTTTTGAAAAATTGCTTACCCCTAATTTTTAGGGAATGTTCAAAAAAAGGCGCTTTCTTTTTTAATTCTACGGTTAACGAAAATTCAAATTCAAAGGTTGGAGATTCACTGAGGTCTTCGAATTGAATGTCGTGCAAATAAAAATCGTTCAGGCCCAATATGGTACTGTTCAAATCGAAGCTGCTGGTTCCGGCAAATAAAATATTGTACTTAAAATGATACGGTTCTTCGTTGTGGTTAATCAAAAATACTTTTAGCTTTTCAACGATATCATCTTCAAAAACGTCTTTATTATACACCGGTACAAAACTCAAAAACACACCATCTGCTACTTTTTTTCGTGTGGTGGATTTTTCTCTCTTCACATCATCAATATGCACTTTTTTCTTCTCCACTATTTTCTTCTGCGAAAACATTTTGAAATATGGAAAATCAATCTGGTCCATGTAGGCAGGGAATTTAACGCCACGCACTTCAATCATCACCATTTTTTCATTGATAATTTCTATTACTTTTCCTTCTTCATCAGAATGTAAAACAATAATCTTATCTCCTACCGTATATTTCAAATTGCAATGTTTTCTTTACTTCAAAAATGACTTAGATATTCAACTTACTTTTTTTGTAGCCATATAACAAATACACAACCAATCCAATCAATAACCAACTTCCAAACCAAGCCCAATTGATGGCGGTCATCCCTGTTAGTAAATACAAGCAGGTTACCAACCCCATCAACGGAATCAACGACCAGTTTTTGATGATGGCCCCAATACTCAACAAAATGCATAATGTCCAAAACACAATGGCAGAAATGTTGTATGTTAATTCTGTACCAACAACTTGTAAGTTGAAAATAGATTGAAAATAAGTTGAAGTGGTGCTTTGCAGCAAAACAATTGCAACGGCTATAAGCAATGGAAAAATGATTCTCGAAGAAATGAATGGCATGTGAAATCCACCTTTTACTTTTTCTTTTCTTGGCAATAGCAATACGCCACCGCATACCAAAACAAAAGCAAATAAGGTAGCAATACTAGTAAAATCGAGTACAAATGTTTTATCGGTAAAGAAGATGGGTAACCCAACTACCAATCCCGTTATAATGGTTGAAAACGATGGCGTTTTATATTTGGGATGAATTTTTTGAAATACGGGTGGCAGCAATCCATCTCTGCTCATGCTCATCCAAATTCTGGGTTGTCCCATTTGAAATACCAATAGTACGCTGGTCATGGCCACCACTGCGCAAATAGACACCAGCAATTGCATCCATCCCACATTTAGATTTTCTTTTTCAAAAATGAATGCCAACGGATCACCAACACCTTCAAAATTTTTATAATTTACTGCACCGGTGAGTACCAAGGTGAGTAATATGTAAATGATGGTGCAAATGACTAAGGAATAGATCATTCCCCGAGGTAAATCTCTTTGTGGATTTTGGCTTTCTTCAGCTAGCACACTTACCGCATCAAATCCAATATAGGCAAAGAAAACGCCCGCAACGGCTGCCATTACTCCACTAAATCCATTGGGCATAAACGACTTCACCCCAGCTTCATTTGCTGGTAGCCAATTTAAGGTGAGTCCGTTGTGTAAAACCAAATATCCTCCAACGAGAATAATTAACAACACCACGCCCAACTTTAAAATCACCATCAGGTTGCTAAAATTTCTACTTTCTTTGATGCCTCTGTAGACCAAATAAGTAATCAACAAGTTGATGATGATGGCAGGCAAATCGAAAATAACTTTTATACCTGCAACAATTGGCGCATGATTCCAAGCAGACAAAATATCAATA
This sequence comes from uncultured Bacteroidota bacterium, assembly GCA_903871575.1. Lineage (GTDB taxonomy): Bacteria > Bacteroidota > Bacteroidia > Chitinophagales > Chitinophagaceae > Ferruginibacter. The sequence continues at coordinate 611 of CAIQHJ010000168.1, read as the reverse complement.
TTGGTGCTTCCGGATGTTACGCCATGTTTGGCTTCCATGTAACTGGTAGATAAATATGCAGGAATATGACAATTCATTTTATCCATGAAAGAAGTAAAATAATCGCTCCAGCTATATGCCACATAAATGTTTCCGATAGAATATTCCATGATCAATGCCCATCCGATAATCCATGCAAACAACTCACCAAAACTAGCATAAGCATATGTATAGGCACTACCAGCTACGGGTATGCGACTCGCAAAATCAGAGTAACAGAATGCTGTGAATGCGCAGGCAATTCCTGTGATGATGAACAAGATAATAACACCGGGGCCGCCACTGAACACGGCGCCACCCAAACTACTAAAACTACCTGCACCAAGGATGGCCGCTATTCCAAAAAAAGTCAAATCCCTAACGGTGAGAACACGCGACAAACCAGACCCATGGCTTTCATCGGCTCCTTCAGCTAAAATACGATCGATGTTTTTTGTCCTGAAAAATGATTTACTCATCTTGAGTAGATTTTAATTTGGAAAATGATAATTTTTTATGCCTCTCTTCTTAAAAGATAATTTGCCAATTGAATTAACTCGACTTTCTTTTCGGATGACACTTCAACAGCTTCG
>CAIQHJ010000167.1 GCA_903871575.1 uncultured Bacteroidota bacterium | reverse complement strand
GCCGCTAATGATTTCCCCCATTCTGAACAATAAGCTAAATACGAAAGCAATTCCACACAATACTAACAGCGATACATAGGGGAAGTTTTTTGATGGATGTAATTTGGCAAATACTTTAAAAAAGGCACCATTGACTGCTGCTGCATACGGCACTCTTGAATAGCCCAGCAACACTGCAAATAAAGAAGCCAATGCCACCCATAAAATCATCACGGTTGCTACAATGGCAGCGGTTTTGCCATAGAGTCGCTCCATGTAAATGCTGATAACAAAATTATTGATACCGTTGTCTTGCCATGACTTTATCTCTTGCCAGGGAATAACGGAGCCTATGCTCATGTTCATCAACAAATACAAAATGGCAATACCAATAACGGATATAAACATGCTCCTTGGAATATTTTTTTCGGGATGGATGATTTCTCCGCCGAGATGACAAACATTGTAATATCCGAGGTAGCTATAAATCGTTTTTACACAAGCTTGTCCGAATGCAAAAGACACCAATGCCTTAAAACTAAAACTGGAAGGAAGTGCTTTTAAGGGTGCCAAAATATTTCCATGAGAGATGCCACCAAAGATTATCCAGCCCAAGGTTGCCAAAACACCAACCCAAAGTAAAACGCCAATTTTGCCAATGCTTTCAATTTTTCTATACAATAAAATGGTAACAAAGATGATGACAGAACCAGAAACAGCTTTTTGTTGCCAAACTTGTAAGTCGGGAAACAAATACATAAAATATGTAGCAAAGCCAATGGCTGCGGATGCTGCAACTAGCGGAGCCTGAATGATGGTTTGCCACACATATAAAAAGCTCATGAGGTTGCCTCCTTTTTTCTTGCCGTAAGCTTCGCTTAAAAAATTAAAACTGCCACCCGCTAGCGGATAAGCGGCACCGAGTTCACTCCAAATCATGGCATCCACCAAAGACAGCAAAGCACCGGCAATCCAAGCATACATATACATTCCGCCAAGGTATCCCATCACAATAGGTAATGTAACAAAAGGACCGATGCCCACCATATCGATCATGTTGAGCACTGTAGAATGGAATAGCGAGAGTTTGCGTTGGAGCATGGTTGAATTTGAAATTACAATTTACGGGAAAAAGAGATAGGACGGATAGGCTGGATAAGCTAGATAAGCTGGATAGGCTAGATAGGCTGGATAGGCTAGATAGGCTGGATAGGCTGCGTTATCATTTCCGTTCATAAAAACTATTATGATTTTTTATAACTGATTTAATAAAATTAATTAGCATTTTTCCAAGCTTTATAATTTTGGTTTTTAATGAATTGAATAATTCTGAATCTTTTAATGATTGTGTTAGAAAAAGTGTATCTAAATGATCTAAGGTTTCGTCATTGGAAGCCAATGAATATCTGAGAAATTTCAATAAATCAGCTTTGTAGTTTTTTCTCCCATAACCTTCTACTATATTACTTTTTACGGATTTTGATGATCTTCTAATTTGACTGCCAATTTCATATTTTTCAAAATCCGGTAATAACAAGGTCATGTTGTGAATTTCTATCGAAACTTCATTTGCTAATTTCCAAATTCCGAGGTCTTTGTAATTCATAATATTTTCCAACAAACATAATGCTCAGATTAATAAATAAAATTCAATTGCACTTAAAGTTTATTTACTGATGGTTAAGCTTATCCAGCCTATCCAGCCTATCCAGCTTATCTAGCCTATCCAGCCTATCCAGCATATCTAGCTTATCCAGCCTATAGAGCTTTATCCAACCTTTTAGACTTAAATTTGTTTATAAACGAAAGACATATTAAAAAAGAAGCCATGCAAAAAATCGTTGTCGCGGTAACCGGTGCCAGTGGAGCCATTTACGCAAAAGTTTTATTGAACAAATTATTGCAAATGGAAGGCGCATTAGATGAATTGTCGTTGTTGATGACCACCAATGCGAAAGAAGTTTGGCAAACAGAATTGGGCGATGATGGTTATAAAAATCTGCCAGTAAAATATTATACACAAGAAGATTTCAATGCGCCTTTTGCTTCGGGCTCTGGTCAATACAACACGATGATCATTATTCCTTGTAGCATGGGAACATTGGGCAGAATAGCAGGAGGCATTTCAAACGATTTGATTACCAGAGCTGCTGATGTGGTTTTAAAAGAAAGAAGAAAACTCATTTGTGTAGCTAGGGAAACTCCATACAATCTCATTCACATTAAAAACATGGAGACCATCACATTGGCGGGAGGGATTATTTGTCCGGCTACGCCTTCGTTTTACAGCATGCCCAAAACCATTGAAGATGTGGCGGCAACGGTGGTTGACCGAGTTATTGATTTGGCGGGATTACCAGTGACAACATATAGATGGGGGAAATAAAAATCGAAAAATCTACAATTTTCGGTTACCTCAAATCCACCACTTCTACCCCAGGATATTTCTTGGCATCGAAAATAAATGTATCATCCCCAACAACTGTACCCGTTTTCATGTTGCTCATACTATACGTATAACGATTGCCATTTTTTTCAAAAACTTTTGTCGATACAATATTTGACTTGTCGATGTACAACAACACTTTATGAAAAGGCTTGGATTTATCTATGGGCGTTAATTCAATTTCTTGTGCTACTTTTCCGGCTTCTTTTACCGTTCCGTTTAACTTGTATAAAAAATCCTTATCGTAAAAATTGGTAAACAATTTTTGTGGGGTTAGTGTATTGGCGGTTGGGTCAATTTTATTGATGGTAACCTCATTGGATGATTTTTCATATGTCCAGATGTTGCTGCCATCAGAGAATATTTCTTGTCCAGCAACGCTAACCCTGTATTTGGTTCCTTTCATGAAAACAGTTCCGGTTTTGGTGCCCATTGTCTTTCCATTGCCATTTTCAATTTTCAAAGAAAAGGCCGCAACAACCGACTTGTACGTTTTAAATTTTGTGCTAACGGCATCTAATATTTTCTTGGCATCGGCATCGCTTTTTCCCATTCCCTTGGGTACTTGTGCAAATGAAATGAAGATAGAAAATAAGATCAAAAATGAAGTAAGTATTGGTTTTTTCATCGAATCGTTTTGTAAGTAATTGTAAATCTCCGCAAATATAAGACAGATTAAGCTTTTGAGCTTTGATGTAAGATGTTAATAATTTATGGACAGCAGAAATTGAATTTGAAAACTGTTGATAAAAACTGCTTGTTTGGGTAAATGATAACGGCTAAGATTTAATACATTTGGCTAATATGGCGAAAGCAACAGGAGAAACCCCTTTAATGCAACAACACAATGCGATCAAATCCAAATATCCTGACGCCATTTTGCTTTTTAGGGTTGGCGATTTTTATGAAACATTTGGCACAGACGCCATCAACGCATCCGCTGTTTTAGGCATCACACTCACCAAAAGAAACAATGGCAATGCCTCATCATTAGAGCTAGCCGGATTTCCTCATCATGCTTTAGATACCTACCTTCATAAATTGGTAAAAGCTGGTTACCGCGTTGCAATTTGCGATCAACTCGAAGATCCTAAAATGGTGAAAGGCATTGTGAAAAGAGGGGTAACAGAATTGGTTACGCCCGGTGTTGCGGTAAACGACAAGCTCCTCGAACACCATAGCAATAATTTTTTAGCTGCCATTCATTTTGAAGAAGATAAAATTGGCATGGCATTTTTGGATATATCAACAGGTGAATATTTTATTGCGGAAGGCGACAAAGAATATGCAGATAAAATGCTGCAAAGTTTAATGCCCGCAGAAGTCATCTTTCAACGCAACAAACAAAAACATTTTAAAGAATTATTTGGCAATAATTTCTTTACTTATGGATTGGATGAATGGATTTATACGGCCGCTTACGCTACAGAAAACCTGTTGAAGCATTTTGGTACGCATAGCTTAAAAGGCTTTGGAATAGAAGATACAGGAGTTGGCATCATTGCTGCCGGCGCTATTTTGCATTATTTAAAAGATACAGAACATCCACATCTTCAACACATTACTTCGCTGCAAAAAATCAACAGAGATGATCATTTGTGGATGGATCGGTTTACCATAAGAAATCTGGAACTCCTTTCTACTAACGAACAGGCGCAAACGCTTTTTAAGACAATCAATACCACCTCATCACCCATGGGTGCAAGGCTGCTGAAAAGATGGATGTTGATGCCACTGAATAACATCAATAGCATCAATGAGAGACTTCAGGCTGTAGCCTATTTGATAACTGAAACGGATATCCGTCAAAAAATTGTACAGCACATCAAACTTGCTGGAGATGTAGAAAGATTAGCCGCAAAAGTGCCGCTCAAAAAAATAAACCCACGTGAAGTGTTGCAGGTTGCCAGGGGTTTACAGCAAGCTCAACACATCAAAGCCATATGCAGCATTTCGAACAATGCTTATTTACACAGATTAGGCGATGCATTAAACGACTGTCAATACATTCTCGATAAAATCAACAGAGAAATTACAGAACAGCCACCCGTAATTATTTCCAAAGGTGGTGTAATAGCCAACGGCATCCACGAAACATTAGATGAGCTTCGAAACATTTCATCAGGAGGAAAAAATTACCTCATCGAATTGCAACAAAAAGAAGCACAACAAACTGGCATCTCCTCACTCAAAATTAGTTTCAACAATGTATTTGGTTATTATCTTGAAGTAACCAATTTGCATAAGTCAAAAGTACCCGAAACCTGGATTAGGAAACAAACGCTAGCTAATGCAGAAAGATACATCACCCCAGAACTCAAAGAATATGAAGAGAAAATTATGGGGGCTGAGGATAAGATTATTCAGATAGAACAAGAGCTCTATGTTAATTTGTTGAACGAATTGCAAGACTTCATTGGAGCCATGCAAATCAATGGTCATGTTATGGCTGTTTTAGACAATTTGATTTCCTTTGCCAACAACGCCATTCAATTTGGATACAAGATGCCCGAAATGCATGAAGGCAATGCTTTGGCGTTAATCGAAAGCAGGCATCCCGTTATTGAAAGACACCTACCAATTGGCGAAACCTATATTTCCAACGATATTTTTTTGGATGATACCCAACAGCAAATCATCATTCTTACCGGACCGAACATGAGTGGTAAGAGCGCCGTACTCCGACAAACCGCGCTGATTACTTTAATGGCACATATGGGTAGTTTCGTTCCGGCTTCGGCAGCGAAAATTCCCATTACCGATAAAATATTTACCCGGGTTGGTGCCTCGGACAATTTAAGTGGTGGAGAAAGTACATTCATGGTAGAGATGAATGAAACAGCCAGCATCATCAACAACCTCACGCCCAAAAGTTTGATTTTATTGGATGAAATTGGAAGGGGCACTTCAACTTATGATGGTATATCTATTGCATGGAGTATTGCAGAATTTATTCACGAAAGCAATCAGGCACCCAAAACTTTATTTGCCACCCATTACCATGAGTTAAACGAATTGGAAAACAGCTTTCCTAGAATAAAAAACTACCACATCACCAACAAAGAAATGGGGAACAAGGTCATTTTTCTGAGAAAGTTGGCTGCAGGTGGAAGCACACACAGTTTTGGTATTCACGTTGCCCGAATGGCGGGGATGCCGCCCACATTGATCAACAGAGCCAATGAAATTTTAACACAACTCGAAAAAAGTAGAGATAATCCACAACAAAATACCATTGAAAATGGTTTAAAGAAAATAAGTGAACCCAAAATGCAGTTGAATATTTTTGATATGCACTCGATTACTTTCGAAGAAATCAGAGATATGCTAAATGGCGTAGACATAAATCGGCTAACACCTGTTGAAGCGCTGTTGAAATTGCAGGAAATCAAAAACAAAATCAAGTAAGGCCCAAATTGTTAATGTTGTCTAAACCCTTGGATGGCATAGAACAGTTTTGCAACTTTGCCTTAGCTTGCAAACCATACAATGAAATATTTTTTACCATCACTATTTTTAATATTGTTTCATGTCACAGATGTAACTGCACAGGATTGCACCGCCTTGGGTCAAAATCCTGAAACCGCTTTTCCTGTTTGCGGCACGGCTGTATTTAGTCAGAATTCTGTAAACATTTGTGGCAACCGAACCGTCATTTCCAGATGCTCCAGTTCTGCCATCAACTTCACCGACAAAAATCCTTATTGGTATAAGTTTACCTGTTTTACTTCAGGCACTTTAGGATTTGCGATTACACCCAATAATTTGGGCGATGATTATGATTGGCAGTTGTTTGATGTAACGAATAGAAATGTAGCAGATGTATATACCGACCTATCACTTTTTGTGGCTTGCAATTGGAGTGGAGACCCCGGCGTAACAGGTGCATCAGCCGCAGGCAATTCATTGGTTAGGTGTGAAGGACCGGGCGTACCGTTGTTTAGCTCGATGCCCAATATTATTCAAGGTCGTCAATATCTTTTGTTGATTAGTCATTTCACCGATTCACAAAGCGGCTACTCGTTATCGTTTGGTGGTGGAACCGGCAGCATCACCGACCCCACAGAACCTCATCTTCAAAGCGCAGTTGCCGCATGCGACGGATCTGTCATTCGCATCAAACTGAATAAGAAAATGAAGTGCAGAACCCTAACGGCATCTGGCTCCGAATTTAGCGTTAATCCTGGCGGTAGAACCGTTACTGGCGCTGTTGGCTATGGCTGCAACCTGGGCTTCGATACCGATTCGCTCGAAATTACACTCAACAACTCCTTAACCCCTGGCTTGTATACCATTACCATCAATAACGGAAACGATGGCAATACACTATTAGACAACTGCGACAGAGCCATACCCGATGGAGAGAATATTCCATTAACGGTTTTTCCAATCGCACCAACACCAATGGATAGTTTAACTAAACCCGGTTGCGCACCTCAAACCCTAGAATTGGTTTTTCGAAAACCCATCCGATGCAATTCCATAGCTCCCAATGGAAGCGATTTTATTGTTACAGGATCATACCCAGTTACTGTTGTTGCAGCCAATGGAATTTGCACCAATGGTACAACAACCAAAATACAGGTGCAGCTATCCGCACCCATGCAGACTGCAGGGAATTTTCAAATTCAACTCGTTCGAGGTAATGATGGCAATACGCTGATTGACGAATGTTCGCAAGAATCAATTGCAGGTCAATTCCTCCCATTCACAATAAAAGATACCGTTAATGCCAACTTTACGTACAACGTTCAATTGGGTTGTGAGAAAGATGTGGTTCGATTTTTTCACAATGGTGCAAACGGGGTGAACAATTGGTTGTGGACTTTTGGCGAATTACCTCCCAGCGGTTTACAAAACCCAATTGTTGAATACTTTAATTTTGGCGTCAAACCAATCCGGTTAATTGTTTCTAATGGTGTTTGTTTTGATACCAGTTTTGCAAGCATTTCGCTCGACAACACCATTCAAGCTGCATTTGAAGGACCAACATTTGTTTGTCCGGATGACACCTTAAGTTTCAGAGACCTCAGCATAGGACAAATCAGCGGTTGGAGCTGGGATTTTGGAAATGGAAATACGTCTTCATCACAAAATCCGCCATCACAAATTTATTTACCCTCTACCAACAATGAAAATTACAACGCCACGGTTCGCTTGGTTGTTCGAAACAATTTGGGCTGTACCGATACCGCTTATAAAACAATTACCATTGTGTGGAATTGCTACATTGACGTACCAACAGGATTTACGCCCAATGGTGACGGATTAAATGATTATCTGTATCCGTTGAATGCATACAAAGCGCAGTCGCTCCGATTTAGCGTGTACAATAGATTGGGGCAGCGCGTATTTTATACCGATAATTGGTTAAACAAATGGAATGGCACTTACAAAGGCAAACCTGCCGACATTGGTACATATGTATGGATGTTGCATTATTATGATATTGAAAAAAATAAAATGGTAGACAAAAAAGGGACTGTGGTGCTTATTCGATGATTTATCGTTTGGTGTTTGGGGTTTGGTGTTTGGTGTTTGGTGTTTATAGTTTGGCGTTTGTGGTTTATAGTTTGGCGTTTGGCGTTTGGCGTTATCAAGTATCCAGCCTATACAGTATACAAGCTAATCCAGCATCCAGTATCAAATTTCCAGTATCCAGCATCCAGTATCCAGTTTCCAGTATCCAGCATACCCAGCATCCACCCCATCCACACCCATTCGCATTTCCAATCAACTATTTCTTTAAGTTTGTAAAAAAAAAGATGGCGCAGCAACCTGTTTATTACGGAGAATATTTGGCATTAGATAAAATTTTAGCAGCACAACAACCCGAAAGTTCCAAAGAAGGAAACACGCCTGCGCACGACGAAATGCTGTTTATCATTATCCATCAAGCATACGAACTCTGGTTTAAACAAATTCTATTCGAATTGGATTCAGTGGCAGGCATCATGGGCAATGCCGCCATCAACGACAATTCCGCCGATTTGCAAACCATTGTGCATCGCCTCAAAAGAACCGATACCATTTTAAAAGTATTGGTTCAACAAGTTGATATTTTGGAAACCATGACACCCATGGATTTTCTTGATTTCAGAGATATGCTCCGCCCTGCATCAGGATTCCAAAGCTGGCAATTTAAAACCATTGAAGCAAAGTTGGGGCTCACATTCGACCAACGTCATGGTCAGCAATATTATACTTCTCAACTCAACCAACACGACATTGATACCATCAAAGCTGTCGAAAATCAACCTTCTTTATTAAACTTAATCAACCAATGGTTGGAACGCATGCCTTTCTTAGACGATGCAACAGTTTGGGATAATGTTGATGTAACAGCGCATAGTTTTTGGAGTGCTTATGAGCAAATTTTCAATAGCAGTTTATCTGAAGCTGAAAAAAACAATGCAATCGCATTTAGAAATATATTTTTTGGAGACGATGAAAATTCGAATCGAAGCTTATCTCCCAAAGCATGCCGATCTGCTTTGTTTATTTTGTTATATAGAGGATATCCCTTGTTAGAACTGCCTTTTCAATTGTTGGATATTGTTTTAGAAATAGACAACATGATGGGCAACTGGCGTTATCGTCACATCAACATGGTTCGCAGAATGATTGGTACACGTGTAGGAACAGGCGGCAGTACCGGTGCTGGCTACCTGCAAGGCGCGATGGAGAAACATTATATCTTTAAAGAAATTTCGCAGCTCAATAGCTTCTTAATTGATAGAAGAAAGTTGCCTACTTTACCGACAGCTTTAACCCATAAGCTGGGCTATCAATTTTAAATTAAATCAAGGTTTTCAAAACCTTTACCACTTCATCAATTTCGGTTTTGGTGTTGTGCTTACAAAAACTAAATCGAACAGTAACTTGATTGGTATTTTTACTGATGGCGTTGATCACATGGCTTCCACCCTCTACACCCGACGAGCAGGCACTTCCGCCACTCGCACAAATGTTGTTGATGTCTAAATTAAAAAGCAACATCTCAGATTTTTCTGATGTTGGAAAATGGGTGCTCAATACCGTGTACAAACTATTTCCCAAAACATCACCATTGAATCCTACCCCGGGAATTGCTGCAATCAATGCATCGTGCATATATTGTTTAAGTTCACTCACATGTGCACGATCCTTTTCATAATGCTCAGCAGCCATTTCGAGCGCTTTGGCAAATCCAACAATTCCATATAAGTTCTCAGTACCTGCGCGCATATTTCTTTCTTGTCCGCCGCCAAAAATAAAAGGTTGTATGCGAATGTTTTCGTTGATATATAAAATACCTACACCTTTTGGCCCATGAAATTTGTGTGCCGCTCCGGTAATAAAATCTACAGGGGTATTTTTCAAATCAATGGGATAATGTCCAACTGTTTGTACGGTATCGCTGTGAAAATAAGCGTTGTATTTTCTACAAAGATTTCCCACTGTATGCCAATCGAGGATGTTGCCAATTTCGTTGTTGGCATGCATCAAAGACACCAATGTTTTTTCTGTGCTTTCGCTCAATAATTTTTCGAGATGATTTAAATCGATGTGTCCATTTGGTAAAATGTGAACATGACTTAATTTGATTTTTTGATGCTGATGTAAATGTTCGAGGGTATGAGTTACTGCGTGATGTTCGATGGCGCTGCTGATGACATGTGTACAGCCCAAATCTCTAACTGCTGTGTAGATAGCTGTGTTGTTGCTTTCCGTTCCACCACTGGTGAAAAAGATTTCTGCGGGATGAGCGTTGAGTATTTTGGCTACTGATTTTCTTGCCGTTTCAATTGCCAATCGAGACTCTCTCCCATAAGAATAAATGGAGGAAGGATTGCCAAATTTTTCGGTAAGATATGGCATCATGGTTTGCAATACAACTTCATCCAAAGCTGTGGATGCCGCATTGTCAACATAAATGCGATTCATCATAGATATTAAATTTTCCGCCTATTTATGCGATCGATTCCTGAATGTCTCTAATCAATCGCATAGCAATATTGTCGGCAGTGGTTTCAAAATTACTTTCTGCGTATATGCGTATGATAGGCTCGGTATTGCTGGTACGGAGGTGAACCCAGTCATTATCAAATTCTATTTTTAAACCGTCTTCAGTATTGGCGGGATTGGATTTGTATTTGTTCTTTATTTTATCAAATATCAAGCCAACATCAATTCCGTTGTCTAAGGTGATTTTATTTTTGCTGATAAAATAATCTGGATAGGTGTTTCTTAATTGCTTCGCACTTTTTTTACTTTTCACCAAGTGTGTTAGAAACAAGGCAATGCCAATCAAAGCGTCTCTTCCATAATGCAAATCGGGAACAATAATACCGCCGTTGCCTTCGCCACCAATTACTGCATTGATCGCTTTCATTTTATTCACCACATTTACTTCTCCTACTGCGCTGGAATGGTATTCACCACCATGTTTGATGGTTACATCTTTCAAAGCCCTTGTTGATGATAAATTGCTCACGGTGTTGCCGGGTTTGTTGCTCAGCATGTAATCCGAAACAGCCACCAAAGTATATTCTTCGCCAAACATCGTTCCATCTTCACACACAAAACACAAACGATCTACATCTGGATCAACCGCAATACCCAACGCTGCATTTTTGCTGATGACTGCCCTACTCAACTCTTTCAAATGCTCTGGTAATGGCTCTGGATTGTGGGCAAATTGTCCATTTATTTCTGCATTGATTACTTCTACATCTTCTACACCCAATGCTTTTAGAAGCGCGGGAACAGCCATTGCGCCTGTACTGTTTACAGCATCCACAATGATTTTCAATCCCGCTGCCTTGATGGCTTTTTTATCAACCCATTCATATGCTAGAATTGCATCGATGTGCGCACGCAACATATCCGAGTTGATGCTGATGGTGCCCAGATGATCTACGTCAACAAAATGGAATGACTCTTTTTCTGCAATGTTTAAAATGGTTTTGCCTTCTTCACCGCTGATAAATTCTCCTTTATTGTTGAGCAATTTTAACGCATTCCACTCTTTTGGATTGTGACTTGCAGTGAGGATAATGCCACCATCGGCTTGCAAGAAGGTGACAGCCATTTCAACTGTTGGCGTTGTACTCAAATCTACATCAATAACATCTATGCCTAAACTCGTTAATGTTGCATTAACCAG
>CAIQHJ010000166.1 GCA_903871575.1 uncultured Bacteroidota bacterium | reverse complement strand
GGCAAAAAGCAAACTCCAAGAAATGGGGTTCCCTGGATTTTTGGCGGGCTTGTTCACCAAAAACATTCCGGCTTTAGCACGTTGGAAGCGATAATTTGGAAGCCTTACAGATTTTCAACCTAGGATTTGGTTACCTATTATTCGGTTGATGTTAAGCGTTAGTGCAATAAAAAACAGTTCCATTTGCACATTTTATTTTTTGCACAACTAATAAAGATAATCTGGAAAGAGAATAGTTGTTTTCATTTATCTTCGAGTAGAATTTTACCACATGTCTTATATCGTTGATTCTTTTATTCAAAATAGTGCGCTAAAGTCTGCCGATTTAGAACATCGCAGGAAAATCAATTTTAATATTGGCAAGTACAATGCTGTGGTTCCTCAAGGAAAATTACAATTTGAAAACATTGAGTTGGCAAGAGAGCGTGCCAAAAATATCAAATGGCGCGCTATTGAGACTTTGGATCAGCAATTAGAAACATTTGAATTGCAATTTAGCAAGCGCGGTGGAAAAGTGATTTGGGCCGAAAACAGTGAACAAGCAATTGAAGAAATCCTAAACATTTGCAAAGAAAGAAACTGCAAAACCTTGGTTAAGAGCAAGAGCATGGTGACCGAAGAGATTCACCTGAATAAAGCGTTGACCGATCATCAAATAGAAAGTATTGAAACAGATTTGGGCGAATATATTCAACAATTGGATGGTGAAGCACCCTATCATATTGTAACGCCTGCCATGCACAAGAGCAAAGAAGATGTTGCAAAATTGTTTACAGAAAAATTAGGCACCCCGCCAGATCTCAGTCCGGAGGCATTAACCTTGGTGGCCAGAGAAATTCTCCGAAAAAAATATGTGGAAGCAGAAGTGGGCGTAACCGGCGCAAATTTTATCATCAGTGACATTGGAGGTATTGCCATCACAGAAAATGAAGGTAATGCCCGATTGAGTTGTTCATTTCCAAAAACACATATAGTTGTTGTAGGCATCGAAAAAGTAATTCCTACAATGGCCGATTTGGGATTGTTTTGGCCGTTGTTGAGCACTTTTGGAACAGGGCAAAAAGTAACAGTTTACAATACCATCGTTACAGGCCCTCGCCAACCCAACGAATTAGATGGGCCCACAGAAATGTTTGTGATTTTATTGGACAATGGCAGAACAAATATCTTACAAGACCCCAAACAGCGAGAAAGTTTGTACTGCATTCGATGTGGCGCATGTTTGAATGCTTGTCCGGTGTATAAAAATATTGGCGGACATAGTTACGGCACAACCTACAGTGGACCAATAGGCAGCGTGATTACGCCCAATTTAAAGGGAATGGAAGATTTCAAACATTTGAGTTTTGCATCTTCTCTTTGTGGAAACTGTACAGAAGTATGTGCCGTGAAAATTAATTTACATGAACTTCTGCTCGACAACAGACATCAATCTGTAGAAGAAGGCAACTATAGCTTCACCGAAAAAATGGCTTGGAAAGGATGGAAGCTGGCGAATATGCATCGCAAAATCATCAACCTCGCCACAGCAAAAACAAAAAACAAATACGTCAATAAGCTATTTACTTCATGGACGAAAACTAGAGGCGAACTGCATTTTAGTGAAAAAACGTTCAATCAACTTTGGAAAGAGCAACGTACAAAATAATGTTGTATATTAGAATAATTACAACCAGATTTCAGACCATTGCTTATGCTGCTGTTTTATACAGATACAATAACAGAACGACTGAATTATATTTGTCACTTTATTTTAAAGGAGCAATTGGGTATCGACTATGTAGTTACCACCAATCCGGCAGACTGCAGCCATTCTGCTAATCATTTGATTTATTATGGAAAACATCCATCCAACTCCAATAACTTTCACGTCAAACCACAGGGTATACTTTACGAGAAAGACATTCGACATCAACACATAGATTGCTATGTAGTAGATGAATACAAAGCATTTTTTTTCACCAATGCCAATGATTTTCCGTTTGATATTTTTGCTGCTGCATTTTTTCTATTGAGCAGATATGAGGAATATCTACCGCATGAAAAAGACATTTATGGAAGATATGCACATGAGCAATCGGTGGCTTTTAAACATGATTTTTTACACCTTCCATTGGTTAATATTTGGATAGCGGCATTTAGAGTAGCATTGACAAAGAAGTTTCCCGAATTGAAATGTAAGACGCCAGTTTTCAAAACAATTTTGACTTACGATATTGATATTGCTTGGTCATATAAAAACAAAGGCATCATCAGAAACATTGGCGGCTTCTTGGTGAAGCCAAGTTTGGAAAGATTAATGGTTTTGTTGCAATTAAAAAAAGATCCATTTGATGCATATAAATTTCTAGATAAATTACATGAACTATGTAACCGGGAAGTGATTTACTTTTTTTTGGTTGCAGATGAAATCAGCAGGTATGATAAAAACATTTCGCCCAAAAGCAATCCGATGCAGCAGCTTATTCGGCAGCATGCCAACAAATATTGCATTGGTATTCATCCATCATGGAAAAGCAATAAAAATCTGGCAACCTTAAGAAAGGAAATCCATCAATTACAAGAAATAGTTTCGGAACCCATTCATCATTCGCGTCAACATTATATTCAGTTTACACTTCCCGAAACCTATGAGCGATTGCAAGATGCCGGTATCAAAAAAGAATACAGCATGGGTTATGGCAGCATCAATGGTTTCAGGGCTTCCTTTGCCGGAAGTTATTTTTGGTATAATCTATCAAAAGAAAAAATAACCTCTTTGCAGCTGTATCCTTTCTGTTATATGGATGCCAATAGTTTTTATGAACAAAAGCAACATCCAGTGGAAGCAAAAAAAGAGTTGGAAGCATTTATAGAACAATGCAAATTGTACAACGGGCTCTTTATTTCTATTTTTCACAATAATTTTTTGGGGGAGGATAAGCAATTTTCGGGTTGGAAAGCAATG
>CAIQHJ010000165.1 GCA_903871575.1 uncultured Bacteroidota bacterium | reverse complement strand
TTATGAAGTAAATGGGATAGCGATTTTTTGGGGTTACAGTTTTACACAATAAATGAACATTGGGGTTTGTTGTTTATTGTTTATTGTTTGGTGTTTATTGTTTGTTGTTTGGTGTTTGTTGTTTGTTGTTTATTGTTTGGTGTTTAATCTTTGGTGTTTATTGTTTATTGTTTGGTGTTTGTTGTTTGTTGTTTGTTGTTTGTTGTTTGGTGTTTGGTGTTTGGTGTTTGGTGTTGAAACCTTCTGATATACAGTATCTAGAATTTAGGATCTAGAATCTATCCTTTCTCCCAAATCTCACAAAGATGTACAATAGTTTCTGATGCTTTCATCATATCGTTTACCCCAATCCACTCTAATTTACTATGAATATTTTGCATTCCAGTAAAAATATTTGGACAAGGTAAACCCATATAACTTAATCTGCTGCCATCTGTGCCTCCACGTATGCTTTCTTTTTTTACAACCAGTCCAGATTTTTCGATGGCTTTTGCTGCATTTATCGCTACTTCAGGATGATGATCCAATATTTCTTTCATATTGCGATATTGTTCTTGCTGAATATACTCCATGGTTGCACCAGGAAATTTAGCTACAACTTCTTCCGCAATTGATTTTAATCTTTGATGATGTGACGCCAAACCACTCAAAGTGAAATCTCTTACAATAAATCCAATCGTTGTTTTTTCAGAAATTCCATTAAGTGAAACGGGATGAACAAAACCTTGTTTGCCTTCTGTTGTTTCTGGACTCCATTCATCTTTTGGCAATGCATCTAAAATGGCACCAGCAACCTTCATGGTATTTACCAATATATTTTTTGCATAACCTGGATGAGCTATAACGCCATGAATAACAATAGAAGCCGCATCAGCACTAAAGGTTTCATCTTCCAAACTACCTAATTCACCTCCATCTAACGTATATCCATAAGTGGCGCCAAGTTTTTGCATGTCAATTTTTGCAGTTCCTTGTCCCACCTCTTCATCTGGTGTAAATAATATCTTTATGTCGCCATGTTTAATTTGCGGATTCAACATTAAATATTGTGCAGCTTGCATAATTACGGCTACACCACTTTTATCATCAGCACCCAATAAGGTTAAACCACTTGCTGTGATTACATCGTGACCAATATGGTTTTTTAAATACGGCGAATCTGAAATGCTTAAAACCTGAGTTGAATCATCAGGAAGTATGATATCTTTCCCATCGTAATTGTGATGTACTATTGGCAAAACATTTGTTCCACTACAATCAGGCGCTGTATCAACGTGAGAACAAAAACAAATTACTGGAATATTTTGCTTGTCAGAATTAGATGGAATTGTAGCATATACATATCCAAATTCATCCACAGTTGCATCTAACAATCCCATTGTTAAAAGTTCTTGATGCAAAAGCTTACTTAAATCTTTTTGCTTTTCTGTAGTAGGATGAGCATGACTATTGGGATCACTTTGCGTATCTATTTGAACATATCGAACAAAACGATCTATGAGTTCTGCTTTATTGATTAAAACCATAATTAAAAATTACGAGCGATTTTTTATAAAAAATATTAGGCAATTTCTACCAATTCAATATCGAAAATCAATGTTTCGCCAGCCAAAAAATGATTGGCATCTAATATAATTACATCTTCTTTTATTTCAGCTACAACAACTGGAAATGGTTGTCCGTTTTGATCGCTCAAAGTCAATGTCATACCAACTTCCAATTTCATTTCAGCTGGTACATTTGTTTTAGGAAAAGGTATAATGGCTTCATCACTTTTCACCCCATAAGCGTCTTCAGGCGCAATTTCGATTGTCTTTTTTTCTCCTAATTTCATTCCTGGCATTGCAGCATCAAATCCTTTAATCATTTGACCAGCACCAATTGTAAATTCCAATGGCTCTCTTCCTACTGAAGAATCAAATTCTTTTCCTGAAGTTAGTTTTCCTGTGTAGTGTACTTTTACTAAATCCCCTGCTTTAGCTTGTTGCATTTTAATTTTTTTTGAGTTTAATGTTTGCCATCATCATTGAAACGATGGATATTTG
>CAIQHJ010000164.1 GCA_903871575.1 uncultured Bacteroidota bacterium | reverse complement strand
CATGAAAGTCCTGCAGCGATGACAATGCCATTGATTGTATTGGCTATATTAAGCATCATTGGCGGGTACATAGGCGTGCCAGCGTCCTTGGGCGGAAATGATGCGTTATCAACTTATTTATCTCCGGTAGTCAAGTCAACAATTCATCATCTTTCGCACAACACAGAATATATGTTGATGGG
Organism: uncultured Bacteroidota bacterium; assembly: GCA_903871575.1. Taxonomy (GTDB): domain Bacteria; phylum Bacteroidota; class Bacteroidia; order Chitinophagales; family Chitinophagaceae; genus Ferruginibacter. Next base: position 7,709 of record CAIQHJ010000164.1, on the reverse strand, counting down.
TATTTCTTCAACACTTATAATTTTAGCAATAGGGTTGGCATGGGCATTGTATAAAAAATACAGCGTACCGCCAGCAAGTACAGGTTTTGGAAAATTACTCGAAAACAAATGGTATGTAGATGAATTGTATCAAACAGTTATCATCAATCCATTGAAATGGATAGCAGCTTTTTTCAACAATATTTTAGAAATCAAATTGATAGATGGGGCAGTAAATGGAGTGGGTAAATTTGTAAACTATAGCAGTCGACAATTGCGTTGGTTACAAAGCGGGCAAGTGGGTGCGTATATCTTATTGATGGTGATTGGTATGCTATTATTATTTTTTATTCAATTGTTTTTATAAAAATATCACGCTTTGGGCAATTACATTACATTTCCGGATTTATTGATATGGTTGCCAATATTGGCAGGCATCATCTGTTTTAGTGTTGGCAAAGAAAAAGCTGCTAAAAGCATCGCCATCTTATTTTCATTGATGATATTGGGGGTTTCTATATCCACTTTGTTTTTTACCAACGAGGTAAAGTATCTGATGTACAACAACGTGAATTATTTGTGGTTGAAATACTTAGGAGCAAATTACTATATCGGATTAGACCCATTGGGAAGGATGCTTACATTGTTAACTGCCATTGCATTTCCAATGGTATTTATTTCCACATCTATTTCATCTAAACCAAAGCCAGCTAGTTTTTATGGTTTGATGATGCTCACGCAAGCTGGTTTGATGGGTGTATTTATGGCATTGGATGCGTTGAGTTTTTATTTCTTCTGGGAGTTGGCATTGGTGCCGGTATATTTTCTATCGAGCATATGGGGAGGAGAAAAGAGAATACAAGCTACCTTCAAATTCTTCGTGTACACTTTTGCGGGATCCCTGCTCATGTTAATTGGTATTATTTATGTTTATCTGCATACCGGTGCACGTAGCTTTGAAGATGGAACCCTAGCTGCACATTCATTTTCTTTGAGTTCGTTTTACAATGCACAGTTAACAGCAGTAGAACAAAATGGATTGTTTGCTTTGTTTTTTGTTGCATTTGCCATTAAGATGCCTATTTTTCCTTTCCACACATGGCAGCCAGATGCGTATGATCAATCGCCAACACCAGTAACTATGGTGTTAAGTGGCATTATGGTTAAGATGGGATTGTTTGGTGTGATGCGTTGGCTGATTCCCGTATTTCCAATGGCTACAATACACTTTAAAAACATCGTAATTGTTTTATCTATCGTTGGTGTTGTGTATGCAAGTTGTATTGCGATGATGCAAGACAATATCAAAAAATTAATAGCGTATTCATCCATTGCACATATTGGTTTAATGTGTGCATCTCTATTTGCCATGAATCAAATTAGTATTCAAGGGGTATTGTTGCAAATGTTTAATCATGGAATCAATATCATAGGGATGTGGATTGTTGTTGAGATAATAGAAAACAAAACAGGTATAAAAAAAATATCAGCGCTTGGCGGATTGGCGAACACTGCACCTGTACTTACCATTTTCATGGTTATCATTTCATTGGCTAATATTGCATTGCCGCTTACCAATGCATTTACAGGAGAGTTCTTAATGTTCAGTGGTTTGTACAACTACAATAAGTGGTTTGCTGCTGTTGCAGGATTGGGCATTATCTTATCAGCAGTATACACGTTAAATATGATTCAAAAAGTGTTTTATGGTAGTGTACACCACACTACAGCAGAAACAACAGATATTACTTGGAATCAAAAATTGGTATTAACCATCATTGTTGTCATCATATTTTTTGTCGGAATTTATCCTCAACCATTAATAGAGTTGACAAAAGGTGCTGTAGATAACATGATGATAAGCATAAAATAGGATTACAAAATTTATCTAGGATTAATTATGAATGCAATAATATTATCAGCCATATGGGGAGTTGTAATGATGTTCTCTGGGGTATTTATTAAAAGTAAAACCATCCCAAAATATCTTGCCATATTCGGCTTGACATTGGTTTTTATTGCCAATGCAACAGAGTTTGTTTCACACCAATCTTTTTTTCGTTTTGGTATCAGCGACATGCTTAAAACAGACAATTTTAATTTGGTGTTTATAGCCATTGCTTTGGGATGTACATTGATATATTTTTTATTGTCTGGTTCAGAAATTGAAAAAGTTGGCGAACATGTAGGAGAATATTTTGCATTGATCTTTTTTATCCTTTGTGGCGTTTCATTGGCCGCAACGTTCAATACGCTACTCATGCTTTTCATTGGCATTGAAATCATTTCTATTCCTTTATATATTCTAACGGGAAGTGACAAACGAAATTTAAAAAGCAATGAAGCCGCGTTGAAATATTTTTTAATGGGTGCTTTTTCAACTGGAATTTTGTTGATGGGTATTGCGTTTGTATATGGAGGCAATCCCAATGCATCATTTTATATCGATCAAATTCAATTGGGACATGGGGAAATGCCGGTTTTGATTTCAATAGGATTGTTGTTTATTTTGGTATCCTTATCATTTAAAGTGTCTGCAGCGCCGTTTCATTTTTGGACGCCAGATGTTTATGATGGTGCGCCAACGGTGTTTACTTCATTTATGAGTACAATTGTGAAAGTGGCTGGTTTTTTTGCTTTCATCAGATTATTTGAACATGCCTTTGGGTCGATTCATGATCAATGGCAAACCTTGATCGTCATCATTACGGTAACAACACTACTGATTGGAAACATAACAGCAGTGTTTCAGCAAAGTGTAAAAAGAATGCTGGCTTATTCGAGTATTGCACAAGCAGGGTTTATGATGCTGGCTATTTTTGCGCTAAACGACAAAGCCAAAGAAGGTTTGTTGTTGTACAGTGCAGCATATAGTTTGGCAACCATCGGAATATTTGGAGTGCTTACAAAAATGCAAGATTACACCATAGATGGGTTTAATGGGTTGGCTAAATCGAATCCTTTTTTAGCGTTGGCTACTACCATATGTTTGCTGTCATTAACTGGGGTGCCATTAACCGCAGGGTTTCAAAGTAAGTTTTTTATGTTGATGGCTGCAATAGAAAATGGGCATCATATTTGGTTGGCCATTGTAGCGGTTATTTTTGCTGCCATTAGTGCCTACTATTATTTCAGAATCATACAAGCCATGTATTTTAAAGATGCAGCGTCGGGGCAACCAACAACCGGAGAGATAAGCAAGGGTTTTCAATTGATGCTTGGGTTAATTGTAATCTTAATCATCGTCATTGGTGTATATCCTGAAATTGTCATCGGTTGGCTTTATCATTAATTTACTGATTGTTTTCAGTTTCCTACAATTTTGAGTTAGGCTTGTCTATCTTTGAGATAACTTTAGAGAGATGACCAATTTAGATTCATTAGCACTTTCTTGGAAAAATATCAAAGGCAATAAATTGCGTACAATCATCACCGTAATTATTATTGCATTGGGGATATTTGCATTGATTTTAATCATCACCGCTATACAGGCAGCTAGTAACAGTTTAACGAGTAGCTTTTCTACAATGGGTGCCAATGCATTTAGCATAAGATACAAAGAAAGGGGGATTAGTTTTGGTCATCGCAGTCGAAACAATACGGTTAAATCCAACAAAAAATCATCATCCGAAAGAAAATCAAACCTAGGCATTCCGATAGGATTTGATGAAGTGAAATTATTTAAAAACAGGTATGCCTTCCCGGGATCGAAAGTAAGCTTGGCTTTGAGGGGCCCATCTGCAGTAGTTGTAAACACAGCAAGAAATAAAACCAATCCTGAAATAAATGTTTTTGGAGGGGATGAAAATTATCTTGATTTGAATGGCTATAAAATTGCATATGGAAGAAATTTCACACCCAATGAAGTAGAGTCGGGTAATTATGTTTGTGCAATTGGAAGTGGGGTTGCGGCAAAGTTATTCGCTGAAAATAGTGCCAAAGCAATAGATGCGATCGTGCATATCGATCATGTGCCTTATCGGGTTGTAGCTGTTTTGGAAGACAAAGGGTCTAGTGCATTTTTCAACACAAGTAAGGTTGTGATCACGCCATACAACAATGTTAGAAGGACGTTCACATCAACAGCCAATTCGTATAATATAGCAGTAAAAGTAGACGATTTGAAAAAGATGGATATTGCCATTGGGGAAGCCACGGCTGTATTTAGACCCATTCGCAGATTGACGGTGAAGGATGCAGACAATTTTTACATCGATAAAAGTGATAGCATCGCAGAAAGTTTATTAACCAATTTGGGTTTTTTAGAAAAAGGTACGATTGGCATAGCTTTTATAACATTAATTGGAGCGGCCATTGGGTTGATGAATATTATGTTGGTAGCGGTGAATGAGCGAACCAAAGAAATAGGATTGGCAAAAGCGTTGGGTGCAACCAAATCGAATATTAGAAGTCAATTTTTATTTGAGTCTATTATTATTAGTTTGATGGGAGCCATAGCCGGAATAATCGCTGGAATTTTATTGGGCAATATGGTTGCCATCTTTCTGCATACCGGACTAGTAATACCTTGGGCCTGGGTTATCACTGGTATTGCAGTATGTTTTATTGTTGGGTTAACTGCGGGATTGTATCCGGCATTGAAAGCATCTAAACTAGATCCCATCGTTGCTTTGCGATACGAATAAATGTAATTTTATTTCGGCTTCAAAATTAATAAATTGAAAAATTATAAATGAAGAGTTGTTGCTTTCATTTATTTTATTAACTTGTCGCTTCATTCTCCTTTAGATGACTAAAATCATTTTTCAAGGTAATGAGAAACATTTTTAAAATTAAACTAACAAATTAAAAAAAGATTGTTATGGCAGAAACAAAATCGGCTGCAAACACTGGATCAGCTCAAGCAAAAAAATCCAACAACATGATTTCCTTATTGGCACCAATTGTGTGTTTGTTGGCGGGGTATTTAATCTGGAGATTTATATTAGGAGCTCCTGGTAATTTCTCGGGTGGAGCAGAAAACGGAGGATTGTTTCCAGAAAGAGAAGGACCAAAAACAGCATTGAGCAAAATGTATTTGGGTGGAATCATCGTTCCTATTTTGATTGGTACGTTGTTGACGATGCTTACTTTCGTAGTAGAGCGTTTTTTAACAATATCAAAAGCAAGTGGTACAGGTAGCAATGCAGATTTTGTTCGTAAAGTACAATATCATTTAGCAAATAAAAATGTAGATGCAGCGATTGCTGAGTGCGACAAACAAAAAGGATCAGTAGGTAATGTAATGAAAGCAGGATTGCATCGTTACAAAGCAATGATCAGCAATACAGAATTAACAACAGATCAAAAAGTGATGGCTATACAAAAAGAAGTAGAAGAAGCTACATCTTTGGAATTGCCAATGTTAGAGAAAAACTTGGTGTTCTTATCAACGATTGCATCAATTGCAACATTGATGGGATTGTTGGGTACAGTATTGGGTATGATCCGTTCATTCTCTGCATTAGGAGAAGACAGTGGTGGTGGAGCAGCAGCAGCAAAATTATCTGTAGGTATTTCTGAGGCTCTTTACAATACAGCATTGGGAATTGGTACATCAGCATTAGCCATCATGTTCTACAACATCTTTACAACAAAAATTGATGGAATTACTTATGGTATTGATGAATCAGGATTTACATTAACCCAATCATTTGCTTCACAATACAAATAATATTGTGGAAGAAAAAATGAATTGCATCTAACTGTAAATTTCTAAATTATTAATTAATGCCTAAAGTTAAAATTCCTCGCAAGAGCACTACTATCGACATGACTGCGATGTGTGATGTGGCATTTTTGTTGTTGTCGTTCTTTATTTTGGCAACAAAACAAAAGCCGCCAGAAGTGCTTTCGGTAACTCCTCCGAACTCGGTTTCTGCAAAAGCAGCGCCAGAAAAATCCATATTAATCACTTTAACGAAAGAAGGAAAAGTGTTTTTGATGTTGGGCGATGAAACCAAAAAAGGAGAAATTCTTAGTAACGTTAACTTGACAAAAGGGTTGAATCTTTCTGCTGCAGAATTAGCAAAATGGAATAAGTCGCCTTTTATCGGATTGCCTTTAAATCAAATTAAAAGTTCATTAGCAATGGCTAAAGAAATTCCTGCGAATCAATTGCCAGGTATTCCATGCGACAGTGCCAACAATGAAATGGTTGATTGGATGAAGAGTGTTACAAATGTATATGCAGGTTCAGACCAAAGGCAATTACAAGAAATGTTGTTAATCAAAGGAGATAATGCTGCATTATATCCTGCGTTCAAAAACATCAAGGAGTCTTTCAAGAAAAATGAAATATTTAAGTTCAGAATTGTTACCAATGGCGAGGGCGTTCCGGTAGGTTCTGAATTGTATTTACACCCTCCAAAAGGGAATTAATTAAACTAAAAAACATACCGATATGGCAGAAATGGATACCTCGTCGGGTGGCGGACATAAAAAAGGGCCCGACGTCAAAAAAGGAAAAAAACTATCAACCAGAGTGGATTTGACACCAATGGTGGATTTGGGATTTCTGCTCATTACATTCTTCGTATTTACGACGACCATGAGTCAGTCGACTGCGATGAATATGAATGAACCAAAAGACGATTCTACACAAGTGTTGAAAGTAAAAAACTCTGGAGCAATGACTATTTTGCTCGGAAAAGCAGATCAAGTGTATTATTATTATGGACAATTGGAAGCAGACAAACTCAGCGAACAATTTAAGAGTACAACATTTAAGAAAGTGAGAGATTTGATATTGGAAAAGAAGAATGCAACTAAGATTGATGATTTGATGTATATCATTAAGTCGGATAAAGAATCAACATTCAGAAATGCAATTGATATCTTGGATGAAATGAGTATCTGTGTTGTACCTCCTGGTCACTATGCCGAAGTGGAAATGACACCAACTGAGGAATTGCTGATCAAAAAAACAGAAGAGGCCAACGGATTAAAATAAATGGCATCAATTTATGGAATGCTGAAAACCACAGCGTCTTTAAAAAAAACAATTAAACATGGATGTAAATAAAATTTTAAACGCTGATTTGCTTGACATCATTTTTGATGGCAAAAACAAATCATATGGTGCGTATGAATTGAGAAAATCATACAATACCAGATTAATCAAAGCATTGGCATTTACAGGCGCGTTGTTGTTGCTGATTTTTATCGGAACAGTATTAGCGAATGTGATAGAAAAAAATGCAAGAGAGGCAAAAATAGATGTCTTGGATACACAAATGGCAGAAGTGAAAAAAGATGAACCACCACCACCACCACCGCCACCGCCACCTCCAACACCACCACCACCACCAGAAGTAAACCAGGTTAAATTTACGCCTCCAAAAATTGTAAAAGATGAAGAGGTTAAGCCTGAAGAAAAAATCGAAGAAATTAAAGAAGATCAGGTAATCAGTACCAAAACGGTAGAGAGCGACAACAAGGATCAAATTGTACAAGCTCCAATTGAAGACAACTCCAAGGCTGTTGAAATGCCTAAGGATGATGATGAAAACAAAGTGTTTACAAAAGTTGAGGTAGACGCAGCTTATGCCGGAGGAGAATCTGCTTGGAGAAGGTACTTGCAAAATAATCTTGAAAGTAGTGTTCCTGGAGAAAATGGAGCACCTGCCGGAACGTATACAGTTATCGTAAGATTCATTGTTTCAAAAGATGGTTCTGTGAGCGATGTGGTTGCAGAAACATCACATGGATTTGGAATGGAACAAGAGTCT
>CAIQHJ010000163.1 GCA_903871575.1 uncultured Bacteroidota bacterium | reverse complement strand
GTGTATGATTCAACTTTGCAATGTTACAAAGATATTTTTGCAATGGCAGGTGGTCACGGTGGTCAGAACTTGCCAATGAGTCAAGCCATTAAAGACGCAACCATGGCAGCTCAAATTTATACGCATTTGCCTTCTAATGGCATTTTTATTCACTATAATGGTTCTTACCACAGCGATAACCATCAAAGTATTGAATGGTATTTAAATGAGTACAATCAAAGTATTTTGAAAAATAATTATCAAATGAATGTAGTTACAATTTCTACCCGCATGCAAATGAATGTAAGCGAATTAGAAAATGAGAACAAAGGAATTGCCAATTTCATTATTGTTGTTCCTGAAAATATGACCAGAACCTACAAGTAAAATTAGTTAAGTTCTTGATCTAAAATATAAATCATTGCTGCTAATGCCGCTGCCCCCATTTCAAGTTCCCGCTTGTTAACTGATTCGAAAACATCGGTTTCTGCATGGTGAACATCGAAATATCGTTGCGAATCTGGAATGAAACTCACAAATGAAGTGTTGTTATTTACTGTTTTTAAAGGACCAATATCAGCGCCGCCTCCGCCTATTTCAATCTTGCCAATTCCGTAATCATTAAGCAGTTTTTGGAATTTTAGCACATTTGGTAGAATTGACGAGTCCACACCAAATCCACGAGGAACAAATCCACCCCTATCGCTTTCTATGGCAACAATATGATTTTCATTGTTCACTTTTGATAATCTTGCATATTCGGTTCCACCGCGCAAGCCATTTTCCTCATTAATCCAAAAAACACAGCGCAAGGTATGTTTCGGTTTGTAGCCAAGCACTTTTAATAGTCTTAATGCTTCAAAAGCATGCATGCAGCCTGCTCCGTCATCATGTGCGCCTTCGCCTTGGTCCCAGCTATCAAAATGTCCCCCAAATACAATAATTTTTTCTGGAAATTGATTCCCTTTTGTTTCTGCTAATACATTTGCACTCGGTCTATCAGCTAGAATTCTACAGTCTAATTCGATTTGCAACGTAAAATCAGGGTCGTTTACACTCAAATAAGCAATTACATCAGCAACTGCGGTAGCAACTGCTGCAATCGGTATTTTGGCAATTTTGTCTTCGTAGTGCGTTACACCGGTGTGCGGATGTATGTCGCATTTGTTACTTACACTTCTCACAAGTACTGCCAAAGCGCCATATGGAGCGCACCAAACTGCGCCATTTACACGTTGGTTTACACAACCGCCATAGGCATTGAAAGTATTGAGCATAGATTCTTCCATGGGTCTATTCAATAGCACAATTTTTCCATTTAATTGTCCAATTTTACCCAAACTATCGAGTTGGGTTTTAGAATTTACAGCAATCACTTTTGATTCTACTTTGCCTCCAATTGAACCTCCTAAAGCGCAAGCAGGTAATGAATAATATTTTGATATTTTTTTAATTGTACTGATATAATTTTCACATTCGTAATATGCATTTGGCGAATTTGGAAAGGCCAATGAGGAAATACGCTTAATTCCATTCACTCTTTCAATTGAGTTCTTTAACATTTTATCGAGCAC
>CAIQHJ010000162.1 GCA_903871575.1 uncultured Bacteroidota bacterium | reverse complement strand
GCTCCCGTGGGGGCATAAAGAACTTGGGACTTAAATCCCCGTGAAAAGCCATCGCGCAGGGCTTCGATAGCCCGCTCTTGGTAAGGTCTAAGTTGTAGCATTTTTCCTCTGCGGATAAACCCATCCGCTTGGGTGTTGGTTAAATATACCTAATTAAAATAATTATTTTCTATTAAGAAGCACAGACCAAATTGCACCCCCAGAAATTTTAGCAACAAACTGAAGCGCAATAATTTCAGGCATTAAAACACCGAATGCAATGGTTGGGAAAAGCAAGGAATCAACAGCAGCACCAGCAACATTTGAAATGTTTGTCCGCTTGATCCAAGATCCCGTGATCTTTGAAAACACGGACCAATCCACCAATGCTGCAACAAAAAAAGAAACAGCAGAGGCTATTGCAATCATCCCAGTTGCAGGATTTAGCAAGTAAGTTAATGCGCTCGTGCCTATGATTAGGCAGCCCATTTGCCATGTTTTAATTCTGACGTGCAACCAATCTCTAAGCGTGAGGTCTAGTCCAATCAATAAAAATGCATTTATCGGACTGATTGATGGGCCAAATGTGGCAACCAAAAGATTTGCCGCAATCATTGAAGACGCATATGTTAATAGAGCAATGATCATCATTTTCTTTCGGTATTAATTACAACTCCATGATGAATAGCGCTCATTTTTTGAACGCCGCCAAACTTTTCAAACAATTCGTCTGCTATTTCCTCATGAAATCCAACATCAAATTTGTCAAGAAAATCCAATATTTCTTCAACTAAAATTTTTTTGTTTATCTTTATTTCAAATTTATAAGATATTTCTTCATTGTTTATGGGGCAGCGTACCAAAAATTTGGTTTTGTATGTATTCATAGAAGTGTTTCCTGTTTCATAGGTTGATAAAAATTCCATAGGGGCGGGGAATTGAATGACTCTATTCTTGATCTCATAATTTGAGCTCTAGCCTCCTTGGTGGGTGGCGGGTAATTTCCTGATTTCCATTTGTTATCAATCCCAACATTCCTCCCGATATTAGTGCTATCTGCTGATGAAAATGGTAGTTTCGTGAAAACAGAAGGATCAAGCATCCTCAATCCATGAAGTTTGCAAAATGGTCTACCAAAATCATCGCAAATAATTCTCATGGCTTGGCTAATTCGTATCCACCATACCTGATTGCCAACTGATGCATACTCTCCCGAACTTCCAATACAAACACGAACGTAAGTATTTGCAAGTTGCTCAAGTCTTTCTAAACTTTCGTGCATATGCCAGACAGGCGCACCAAACCAATTGGGTAATGGACAGTCCCTCAGCAGGGCATCATTGTCAGCCTCTGTCCCATCTATAACATCGGGAATCACAGCAAAGTCACAAGATGGAATTCTTTTTAAATTTAATGCCCAATCATAAAAATGATTCCAATCCTGAACTGGTTTGCCACTTTTCCAAGCCGAAAAAGCGCCATTGTCAACGGCAAAAGATTGACATACCTCTACTGCAACGGATAGTTGATCGGGATGGGCAAAAGAAACAAAAGCATGACCAGCTTCAATAGCCTTGACCGCCACGGTAGCTGGCGTGATTGGCAACCCATGATAGTGAATCATTGTTAAATTGTCGTTTAATTTATCTGTATCACTTAAATTGTCGCTTTATTTCTCTGCATCGCGGCAATTTGTCGCTTTAATTGTGCGTTCTCTGCTTGGAACTG
>CAIQHJ010000161.1 GCA_903871575.1 uncultured Bacteroidota bacterium | reverse complement strand
TTTGATTTATGCGACCCAAAAACATCGGTAAGCATGACCATTAATGGACCTGCGCCGATTTTGCTTGCATTTTTCATGAACGCTGCAATCGACCAACAATGTGAAAAATACATTATTGAAAATAATTTAAAAGACGAGGTGAATAAAATCATCGAAGCTAAATTTAAATTAAATAATCTGCCGAAATATATTGGCACTGATGGAAATGAAGTAACGCCAATCAAAGGAGAAATGGCTGGAGCATTACCAACTGGGAATAATGGATTAGGTCTGCGTTTGCTGGGATTGAGCGGTGAGGATGTATTGCCAAAAGATGTTTATGAAAAATTGAAAGCAAAAGCACTTTCAACCGTAAGAGGCACCGTACAAGCCGACATTTTAAAAGAGGATCAAGCACAAAATACTTGTATATTTTCTACAGAGTTCGCATTAAAGTTGATGGGAGATGTTCAGCAGTACTTCATTCAACATCAGGTTGAAAACTTTTACAGCGTTAGTATAAGTGGATATCATATTGCCGAAGCTGGTGCAAATCCAATTACTCAATTGGCATTTACTTTGGCAAATGGATTTACGTATGTTGAATATTATTTGAGTAGAGGTATGAATATCGACGACTTCGCTCCGAATTTGTCTTTCTTTTTCAGCAATGGAATGGATCCCGAATACAGCGTTATCGGACGTGTTGCCCGTCGCATTTGGGCAAAAGCCATGAAAAACAAATACAACGCGAATAGCCGTAGCCAAAAATTGAAATACCATATTCAAACTAGTGGAAGAAGTTTGCATGCACAAGAAATCGACTTCAACGATATCCGTACTACTTTACAAGCATTGTATGCTATTTACGACAATTGTAATTCCTTACATTCCAACGCATACGATGAAGCCATTACTACGCCTACGGAAGAAAGTGTAAGAAGGGCAATGGCGATTCAATTAATCATCAACAGAGAATTGGGAACGGCAAAAAATGAAAACCCAAATCAAGGTTCTTTCCTCATTGAAGAAATGACTGAACTTGTTGAGCAAGCGGTAATGGCTGAGTTTAACCGAATTACAGAAAGAGGTGGCGTTTTGGGAGCGATGGAAAGAATGTATCAACGTAATAAAATTCAGGAAGAAAGTTTGCACTATGAAACTTTAAAACATACGGGTGAGTATCCAATTGTTGGGGTAAACACATTCTTAAGTAAAAAAGGTTCTCCAACCATTTTGCCAACTGAAGTTATTCGATCTACAACTGCAGAAAAAGAATTCCAAATAGCAACCTTGGAGGCATTTAAACAAAGGCATCAAAGTAAATCTGCCGAAATGCTTAACACACTTCAGCAAGTTGCCATACAAAATGGAAACCTATTCGAAACATTGATGGAAACAGTTAAATATTGTAGTTTGGGACAAATAACGCAAGCACTTTATCAAGTTGGCGGGCAATATAGAAGAAATATGTAATGCTGTATTAACACGCAAAAGCCTTATTTTTTCACGAATATAAATTAGGTGTGTATTTGATATAGATTATGATTTT
>CAIQHJ010000160.1 GCA_903871575.1 uncultured Bacteroidota bacterium | reverse complement strand
TGGAGCAGCTTGATTCATTTCATCCAAGAAAAGAATAACAATGGGATATTGGCTAGCCAATTCTTCATCTGGCAAATCAATGGGTGGTGCCCAATCCATTTTATTGGAGTCTTTATTGTAATATGGGATGCCGCGAATGTCAGTGGGTTCGGTCTGTCCCAAACGAAGATCCAATGTAATACCACCAAGTTCTTCACCAATGCTGGCTACCAGTTCGCTTTTACCAATGCCTGGGGGGCCCCATAAAAACACCGGGCGCTGTTTCTTAAAACAACGAAGCAAAGCTGACCTAGCTTCTACTGAAGTGACTGTGCGGTTTTCACTGACTGCTGATGTTGCCATTTAGGACTCCTTTGTTAAACAATACGTTAATTATACAACCATTATTCAAAATTACCAACCAAAATCTGTAGTTTTTTTGCAACATTTTGTATTTTATTTGTATATTCTACCAACCATAAATACTCAATGCAATATCATGAATTAAGAACTTTAATGTCTGATCCTGTGCAAGTAGCTATTATACAGGAAAAAACAAAATTTTTAGGTGATGATAAAAAAATACCTATCAGACAACGAATCTGGCATATTGAATCAGATATTTTCTTCATTCCCGTGTGTGATTATTGCAACAAAAACACTGTCAAATGGAGTACAAAAAATCAAAAATATTCCAGGTATTGTTCAAACTTCTGCTCAACAACAAATCCAAAAACCATAAAAAAGCGAGAAGAAACTTGCATGGTCAAATATGGGCATAAGAGCAACTTGTCAAATCAGGAAAACATTGCCAAACAACAAGCTACTTGCCTGGAAAAATATGGTACAGATAATTTTGCCAAAACGGCAGAATTTAAAAAAAAATATCAAGCCACATGTTTAGAAAAATATGGGGTAAAAAATACCAGTCAAATAGCAGAAGTTAAAGAAAAAATTGACCAAACACATTTGGATCGATATGGTAGAAAACGACAATCTCAACAGCATATAAGTCAAGAATCAATAGATGCTAAAAATAATGTCGAGCTTATGAGAGAATGGTTCGAAACAAAAAAAATGCCAATTAGTGAAATAGCTGAGATTTTAAATGTTGGTCACAGTCAGCTATGTATTCATTTTGAAAAAAACTTAGGGATTGATATTAGTAGACATTCGGTATCCACTAATGAAAGAAAAATAGCAGATTATTTAACAGACATTGGGGTTGATTTTGAAACATCAAACAGAACTGTGATCAAGCCTAAAGAAATCGATATATATGCTAAATCGCATCAAGTTGGAATTGAATTACATGGATTAGCCTGGCATTGTGAGCTAAGAGGTAAGAGCAACGGGTACCATTTAGAAAAAATGCAAAATTGTAATCAACAAGGTGTTAGGCTAGTGCAAATATTGGATTCTGAGTGGATACTTAAACAAGAAATCGTTAAATCCAGATTGTCGGGAATATTTGGTAAGAATAGAAAAATAGGTGCGAGACAGTGTTCAGTGGTTCAACTGTCCCCTAGCCAAGCCAGTGCATTTTTTGACCAAACACATATACAAGGGGCATGTATTCACTCACTGTGCTTGGGTCTTGAACATCAAGGTCAAATCGTGGCTGCGATGAGTTTTGGGAAATGCAGATTTAATAAAAATTTCCAATGGGAATTGATTAGATATTCAAACTGTTTGTTCACTAATGTTATTGGTGGTGGCAGCAGGCTTTTTTCACATTTTGTAAAAATTTACAAACCACAATCCGTAATCAGCTATTGTGATCTAAGGTGGAACACTGGTCATTTATATGAGAAATTAGGTTTTGAAAAACAGAGACAAACCGGTCCCAATTATTGGTACACGTTGGGTTATCGACAAGTGGAAAGTAGGCTCAGATATCAAAAACATAAATTGTCAAAATTGCTTAAAACTTTTGATCCAAATCTAACTGAATGGCAAAATATGCAGATAAATGGCTACGATCGATTCTGGGATTGTGGCAATTTGGTTTTTATTTGGGGCAAGTGATCATTCAAAAGATTTAGGCATTAAGATTCACAGTCCAACCGTGTGCAGTATCATAAAACACATGGCGACCAATTTGGGTAGTTACCTTTTGATAGTGGGTCCATTTTGGGGCTTTAATGTAATCGGCATGATAAAATAAACTAC
>CAIQHJ010000159.1 GCA_903871575.1 uncultured Bacteroidota bacterium | reverse complement strand
TGTCATCTTTTTATTTTTATACGCAACCATTGGTTTCTCCCAAACGCCATTCACTCATGCAGATACACTGAGAGGTGGCAACGGCATGGGCAGAACGAAATGGGATGTCTTGCATTACGATATAACCGTTGAACCCAATTTTTTAAACAAATCCATTGTCGGTAAAAACATCATAACCATTGTAGACAGTGGCACCACCACCATCCAAATCGACTTACAAGAACCCATGCAGTTGGACAGTGTATTGCTGAACAACAATTTACTTCCCATCAACAGAGAAAAAAATGTGTATTGGGTAGAAGTGAGCAATGCGGCATCAACCAAAACAACCATAAAAAAGCTATCGTGTTATTATCATGGCATACCCAGAAAAGCAGTGAATGCACCTTGGGACGGCGGCTGGATTTGGAAAAAAGATTCACTCAGCAATCCGTTTGTAAGTGTGGCTTGTCAGGGACTTGGAGCCAGTGTTTGGTATCCATGCAAAGATCAACAATCAGCTGAACCAAGTAAAGGCGCAAAGCTTACCATCATTGTACCCGATTCGTTGACTGCGGTTGGAAATGGGAAATTATTGGGCGTTACTAAACAAGAAAATTTAAAAACAGCGTACACTTGGGAAGTAAAATCCCCGATCAACAATTACAACATCATTCCATATATTGCTAAGTATGTTCATTTTTCAGATGTGCACAATGGAAAAAATGGACAATTGCCGCTCGATTATTGGGTATTGTCTTATCATTTAAATCAGGCAAAAACACAATTCAAAGATGTAAAAAGAATGTTGAAAGCATTTGAATATTGGTTTGGCCCCTACCCGTTTTATAAAGATGGATTTAAATTGGTAGAAGCTCCACATTTGGGAATGGAACACCAAAGTGCAATTGCATATGGAAATAAATATCAACAAGGTTATTTGGGTCGAGATTTATCACAAACAGGTTGGGGAATGAAGTGGGATTTTATAATTGTACATGAAAGTGGGCATGAATGGTTTGCCAATAACATCACCAGTAAAGACATTGCAGACATGTGGATTCATGAAGGATTTACCACCTACAGCGAGACTTTATTTATCGAATATTTTTATGGAAAAAATGCGGCGAATGCTTATATCAAGGGCTTAAGAAATACCATAAGCAACACAGCCCCTATCATTGGCCGTTATGGCGTAAACAACGAAGGCAGTTCTGATATGTACAACAAAGGTGGCAATATGATTCACACCATCCGACAAATCATCAACAGCGACAAAGTTTTTAGAAATATATTGATTGGATTAAACAAAACATTCTATCATCAAACGGTAACAACCCGCGACATTGAACAATACATTTCAAAACAATCTGGAATAGATTTCAGTTTGGTTTTTGATCAATACCTGCGAAACACCAGCATCCCTTGTTTGGAATATTATGTTGAAAAAAATCAATTGTTTTATAGATGGACAAACACCATTCCAGGATTTAAAATGAAAGTAAAATGTTTTATTGGAGACCATAAAAAAACAAAATGGCTCAATGCCGAAACCCATTGGCAGTCTTTATTGATTCCAAATCAACCAGCAGGTGTCTTAACAATAGATGATGGATTTTATGTCACCTTGAAACAAAAAATAAATTAAGGTTATTGGGTTGGCAATCTGCCTGCAGAAATGAATGTTTTTTTATAATACGGCTCGTCTAAATTGCTAATCATCACACCTTCTTTGGTGCTGGCATGAACAAAAAAACGATTGTGCAAATACACCCCAACATGGCTAACACCGCCTCGGGTATTGAAAAAAACCAAGTCGCCTTCTTTTATGTCAGTCATCTCAATTTTTTCGGATGTATGATGTTGTTCTCTAGCAGTTCTGGGCAGCAATTGATGATAATTGGTTTCATATAAAACACCTGCAAATCCACTACAATCAATACCTGATTTTGATTTTCCACCCATCCGATATTTTGTATCCAACCACTCCTCGATGAATTGATACAAGGAAATGTTTTCAATTTGTTCAATCTCTACATTGAATAATTGTCCATATTTAAATTGGATGGATTGGAAAGATTCAATAGTTAACGGCGTTGATGATTTTGTTTTTGTTGATGGAATGGATGTGCTATTGAGTTGTGGCGCTTGACTTCTAATAATTTCTATTCCGTCGATAAATTCTAATGTTTGTGGATTATTGGTAGCTGGTTGCGACCAAGCATAACTTGAACACAGTAGGCTGCAAATCCACAATATAGAAATATAAAACACCGATTTCATAAACTGCTATAGTTAATGATAAAAGCTTGCATAAACAATGTGCAAAAATATCGTAAAAATGACTAATCTGAGCAGGTTTTAAAAGGTTTGAAGGAAATTAACAGCTAAAAATAATTTGTGGAAAAACGAGTGTAATTCTCAACCAAAACAACCCGATATTTGTTGTTTGCACCAGCGCCCAAATGCTGTTTGTAAACACCATCCAAGTAATGTCAAAACATCAACCCTACCACTAGAAACAAAAGAAATGAAATTTAGTCACCTACACGTACATACACAATATTCGTTACTCGATGGCGCTGCCTCGATAAAAAACCTATATAAAAAAGCCATTAAAGATGGCATGCCCGCATTGGCCATCAGCGACCATGGTAACATGTTTGGTGCTTTTGAATTTGTAAAGGAAGCATACAACAACGTCGACGCCAATGGAAATCCGCTTGTAAAACCCATTGTAGGCTGTGAATTTTACATCACCCAAGATAGAACCAGAAAGACATTTAGCAAAGACGAAAAAGATCCACGTCACCATCAAATTCTCTTAGCCAAAAATGAAATTGGATACAAGAACTTGGTAAAGCTAACCTCGCTGGGTTACATAGAAGGCATGTATTCAAAATATCCAAGAATTGACAAACAGCTCATCCACAAATACCATGAAGGGTTGATTGCTACAACTTGTTGTTTGGGTGCATTGGTTCCACAAGCCATATTAAAACACGGAGAAGAAGAAGGGGAAAATGAATTCAAGTGGTGGTTGAATATTTTTCAGGATGATTATTATGTAGAAATTCAGCGACATGGCATGCAGGAACAAGATAAAGTAAATGCCATCCTATTAAAATTTGCAAAGAAATACAATGTAAAGGTCATTGCCAGCAACGATAGTCATTATGTAGATCAAAGCGATTTTAACGCACATGATATTTTGTTGTGCATCAATACCGGTGAAAAGCAAAGCACGCCGGCATTGCGCGAGTTTACGGATGATGATGTGTTAGCAAAAAATAAGCGATTTGCTTTCCCCAATGATCAATTTTATTTTAAAACAACGGCAGAAATGTCGGAAGTATTTAAAGATCTTCCAGAGGCGATAGACAACACCAATGAAATTGTAGGCAAAGTAGATTTATTGAATTTAAAGAAGGAAATTTTGTTGCCCAATTTTACCATTCCCTCCAACTTTAAAAACCAAGACGAGTATTTGGCAAGCATCACTTGGGCTGGTGCCAAAAATAGATATCAAATACTTACGCCTGCAGCAGAAGAAAGGATACAGTTTGAATTGGGGGTGATTGAGAAGATGGGATTTGCGGGTTATTTCTTGATAGTGGGCGATTTCATAAAAGCGGGAAGAGAGATTGGTGTATTTGTAGGCCCAGGTCGGGGTTCTGCTGCCGGAAGTGTGGTTGCATATTGCATTGGCATCACAAACATCGATCCCATAAAATACAATTTACTTTTTGAGCGTTTTTTAAATCCAGAGCGGAAGTCGATGCCCGATATTGATACGGATTTTGATGATGAAGGACGACAAAAAGTGATAGATTATGTGGTTGAAAAATATGGAAAAAATCAGGTAGCACAAATCATAACGTATGGTACAATGGCGGCAAAGAGCAGCATTGCAGATGTGGCCAGGGTGATGGATTTGCCATTGGCGGATAGCAGAGCCATCACCAAGTTGGTGCCCGACAAACCGGGTATAAATTTGAAACGATTGTTGCATGCGCCCATGACAACCAAGGAAGCAAAAGATGGTGAAAAATCATTAGAAGAAAAAGAGCAACTCGGAGCTGAGGATTTTGAATCTGTAAAGAAATTACGGGATATTTATTATGGCAATGATTTGCAAAGCAAAATCCTCAAAGAGGCCGAAGTTTTAGAAGGCTCAGTTAGAAATACTGGCATCCACGCGGCTGGCATCATCATCGCACCCAAAGATTTAACCGATTTGATTCCGGTGGCCACATCAAAAGAATCTGACCTCTGGCTCACACAAATTGAAGGAAATACAATTGAAGAAGCAGGCGTTATTAAGATGGACTTTTTGGGACTCAAAACCCTCAGCATCTTAAAAACAGCATTATCACTCATCAAACAAAATCATAGTGTAGAAATTGAAATCGACAACATTCCGTTGGATGATGAACTAACGTATAAACTTTACCAACAGGGCGATACCAATGCTACCTTTCAATTTGAAAGTGCGGGAATGCAAAAACATCTGCGAGATTTAAAGCCAGATAAATTTGATGATTTGATTGCCATGAATGCCTTGTATCGACCAGGCCCTATGGCTTATATCCCACAGTTTATCAATCGAAAACACGGCAAAGAACAGGTATCCTATGATGTGGAGGATATGAAAGAATATTTGGAAGAAACCTATGGCATCACTGTTTATCAAGAACAGGTAATGTTGCTTTCACAAAAATTAGCTGGTTTCAGTAAAGGTGATGCCGATGTATTGAGAAAAGCAATGGGTAAAAAACAAATTGCAACACTTAATAAAATGAAAGTGCAATTTATTGATGGCGCAACTGGCAAAGGTCATCCCAAAGATAAATTGGAAAAAATATGGACAGACTGGGAAGCTTTTGCTCAATATGCGTTTAACAAATCCCATTCAACTTGTTATGCTTTTGTTGCATATCAAACAGCTTATTTAAAAGCACATTATCCAAGTGAATACATGGCAGCTGTACTCAACCATGCAGGTAGTTTAGATAAAATCACATTCTTTATGGAAGAGTGCAAACGCATGGGATTGAAAGTATTGGGCCCAGATGTGAATGAATCTCACAATGGATTTGCTGTGAATCAAAAAGGAGAAATTAGATTTGGATTTAGCGGCATAAAAGGATTGGGTGAAAATGCCATCGACAACATTATTGAAGAAAGAAACAAACAAGGGCATTACCATACGGTATTTGATTTTATTAAAAGAGTAAATTCCAGAGCAACTTCCAAAAAGTCGATTGAAAGTCTCATTTATAGTGGCGCATTAGACTGCTTTTCGGATGTTCACCGTGCACAATATTTTCATCAGGCACAAGGTGATATATCAAACTTGGAAAAAATAGTTCGTTTTGGTCAACAATTTCAAGCGCAGTCTGTAAGCACCTCCAATACTTTGTTTGGCGACATGCAAATGGCTGAAATTGTTCCACCCAAATTGATTCCTACATCGCCATGGACACTTATTGAACAATTGGATCACGAAAAAGATGTAACCGGAATGTATATGAGCGGTCATCCTTTAGACAACTATCGATTTGAATTGCATCATTACAACATTTTGCCCATAGAAGATTTTAATGCGATAAAAACAAACATTGCCGAAACCCCAATTACCAAAACGCTCAGATTAGCCGGATTGGTGGTTGATGCCCAGCATCGATTGACTAAAACAGGGAAAAACTTTGGCATTTTAAGCATAGAAGATTATACAGGAAAAGCAGAGTTTACCCTTTGGAGTGAAGAATATGTAAAGTATGTAAATTACCTCGAAGCGGGAAGAATTGTGTTGCTGGAAGGCGCATTCAAACAGCGATTCAATACCAGCCCTTACGAGTTTAAAATCACTAAATTTCACTTGCTGGATACGGTTAAAACCAACATGACCAAACAACTGACCATAGACATTGAACCGCAGCACATCGATCAACAACTTGTTCAGTTTTTACAAGAAAACATCAATGCGAATCCTGGTAGCACCAGCCTAAAAATCAATATCGTAGACATTCCCAATCAAAAAAAGACAGCATTGTCTACCATAGACAAAGGCATCACATTAAACGACGACTTGATTCAATATTTGATGCACAACACATCAATAAATGTATCTGTCACCATCAATACATGACAAAACGGCTAAAAATATTAATACACAAAAAATGAATTAATTGTGGATATGTCAATTGTGCTTAAAAAAATTATGGTCATAAATTTGCAATCCAACAATATATATTTTCAACAATAAAATAAAAACTATGGCATTAGAATTTACAGATTCAAACTTCAAAGCTGAGGTGTTGGATTCAACGCAATTATCTGTTATTGATTTTTGGGCAGAATGGTGTGGTCCTTGCAGAGCAATAGGCCCTGTTATTGAAGAGTTAGCAAAAGAATATGATGGAAAAGTAAAAATTGGAAAAGTGAATGTTGACCATAATCCAAAAATCTCTACAGACTATGGCATTACCAGTATTCCAGCAATTCTATTTGTAAAAAATGGAGTGGTTGTCGATAAATTGGTTGGAGCTCAACCCAAAGCCAATTTTGTTAAAAAAATTGAAGCATTAAAATAAGAAAACTATTACTACATTAAAAAAGCCCAAACATGTTTGGGCTTTTTTGTTTGCATTGTATAAAATGATTTTAATCGTCGAGTTTCAATACCGCTAAAAATGCTTCCTGCGGAATTTCTACGTTTCCGATTTGACGCATACGCTTCTTACCTTCTTTTTGTTTCTCCAACAACTTTCTTTTTCGACTGATATCGCCACCATAACATTTTGCTGTTACATCTTTGCGCATGGCACTGATGTTTTCGCGGGCGATTACTTTAGCGCCAATAGCTGCTTGTATGGCAATTTGAAATTGTTGGCGGGTTAGCAACTCTTTAAGTTTTTCGCAAAGCTTTCTTCCAAATTCCTGCGACCTACTGCGATGTATCAGGGCACTCAATGCATCTACTTTTTCACCATTCAATAAAATATCCATTCTTACAATATCACTTTCTCTGAATCCTATGGGCTGATAATCGAACGATGCATAACCCCTGGTTTGTGATTTTAATTTATCATAAAAATCAAATACGATTTCTGTTAGAGGCATTTCAAATATCAATTCAACTCTTGAAGGTGTAAGATAACCTTGATGAATCAACAATCCACGCTTACTGATGCATAGCGTCATGATGTTGCCAATATAATCTGGCTTGGTGATGATTTGCGCACGAATAAAGGGTTCTTCAATTCTTTCTGTTCTTGTTGGATCGGGCAAGGTCACCGGATTGTGCACATCAATTTTCTCACCCTTAATGGTGTACGCTATAAAACTAACGTTGGGTACGGTAGTGATAACCGTTTGATTGAATTCTCTTTCAAGTCTTTCCTGAATGATTTCCATGTGCAATAAACCCAAAAATCCGCAACGGAAACCAAAGCCAAGTGCTTGTGATGTTTCGAGTTCGAAGGTCAAAGAAGCATCATTCAATTGCAGCTTTTCCATACAATCTCTCAACTCTTCAAATTTATCGGTATCCACCGGAAATATACCTGCAAATACCATCGGTTTCACATCCTCAAAACCATCAATTCTTTTGTCTGTAGGATTCACCACATTGGTCAGCGTATCTCCAACTTTTACTTCCTTTGCATTTTTGATTCCAGTGATGATATAACCCACATCGCCACAACAAACTTCCTCTTTTTTATCCATGGTCAATTTCAATATGCCCACTTCATCCGCAAAATATTCATTATCGGTACTGAAAAATTTAACCTTATCGCCTCTTTTTATAGAGCCGTTGAAAATTCTGTAATACACAATAATCCCCCTGAAACTATTGAAAACACTATCAAATATCAAAGCTTGCAAAGGTGCATTGGGATCTCCAACTGGACTGGGAATGCGCTCACAAATTGCTTGCAAAATTTCTTCTATGCCTATTCCCGATTTACCACTGGCCAATAAAATTTCTTCTTCTTTACAACCGAGCAAATCAATAATCTGATCTTTTACTTCAGGAATCATGGCACCATCCATATCAATTTTGTTGATGATGGGAATGATTTCCAAATCGTTTTCAATAGCCAAATATAAGTTGCTGATGGTTTGTGCTTGAATTCCTTGCGTTGCATCTACCAACAACAATGCACCTTCACACGCAGCCAACGCCCTACTCACTTCGTAACTAAAATCAACATGACCAGGGGTGTCAATCAAATTTAATGTGTATATGCCTGTTTCAACTGCAGCAGGATTGGTTGTTTTTTTGTAGGGATAATTGATTTGAATGGCATGGCTTTTAATGGTGATACCTTTCTCTCTTTCTAAATCCATGTCATCCAACACTTGTGCTTGCATTTCGCGTTCGCTAATGGTATTGGTGGTTTGCAATAATCGATCGGCAAGGGTACTTTTTCCGTGGTCGATATGTGCAATAATGCAAAAATTTCTGATGTGCTTCATGTGCTACAATGCGCTTTAGAGCCGTAAAATTAGGTCATTTTAATGTATAATCCCATTAACATTAGATTTAAAATATCTCCTCAGTTGATTAAAAACATAATCTAAATTGAATTTAAATTTTACTTTAGTCTTATCATTAAATCTTTACAATTTATCTTATGGACGAGTTAATAAAAGACAATTTCACGGGTAAATATGAAAGTGAGCCCAATGCAAATAAGAACCTTCAATTTCTTACTGCCAAAACCATTATTGGCGATCTTGTAAAAAATGACCAGAATGAACATCTTGGAAAAATTCATGACATCATGCTTGATATTCGAACTGGAAAAATTGAATACTATGTAATAGAATTTGGCGGCCTTTTGGGATTCAACGAAAAACTATTCGCCATTCCATTCAACCTTTTAAAAATTGATGCGGATGAGAAGATATTTAAAATGCAAGTAGAGAAATCTGTTTTGGAAAAAGCACCTGGATTCGACAAAAAACATTGGCCAGAAACCAATGCACACAAACAAGAATTGGTGGAATTGAGTTGGGGCTTTTGGGACAACAGAGGAGATGAAGAATTT
>CAIQHJ010000158.1 GCA_903871575.1 uncultured Bacteroidota bacterium | reverse complement strand
ATATATGGTTGAAAAAATTATTTTACACGTTCTACATACTCACCTGTTTTGCTATGAACTCGAATGTATTCGCCTTCATTTACAAAAAGTGGCACGTTTACCGTAGCGCCTGTTTCAACAGTTGCTGGCTTTAATGTTCTAGTTGCGGTATCGCCTTTCATGCCGGGTTCGCTGTAAGTAACCAATAACACAATTTTATCCGGCAATTCAACACCCATCGGTTGATCGGTTTCTCCATTGATTAAAACCGATACTTCCTGACCGTCTTTCAAAAAAGCAGGCGCATCAATCATAGATTCTGCTACTGTAATTTGTTCGAAAGTTTCAGCGTCCATAAAGCTATAGCCGGTATCATCCTTATATAAAAATTGGTAATTCTTTTTTTCTACTCTTACTGGGAAGATGGTTTCGCCACTGTTCCAAGTAACTTCAATGGTACGGGAATTGTCTACCCCTTTTAATTTTGCCCAAACTTTTGCTGCAGCACGTGCAGTTTTATTTTGCCCAAATTCGATTACGGTGTAAAGGCTGTTGTCGATTTTCAAAATCAAACCTGAGCGCATATCTGCTGTTGTTGCCATAAAATGTTGTATTGATGAATAAGTTTCAGCAAAAGTAATGATACTAAACTTAAAATAGAAAATTTGAAGACAAAACAATTTTTTAACCAACTCAGAAAAAAAAGTAATTAATTTTACACATAGATTTTTAAAAACCCAAATCAACATCTTTTTTAAACATGAAACACTTAATCCTCGCTCTCGCATTGGTTTTAACTGCAGTAACTGGTTTTGCTCAAGGAGAACCACCTGCACCATATACCAAAACACTAATGATTCCGAAGTACAACCTGTACTCCTTAACAGATAGCACAAAAATGACCGAGGCCAATCTCGAAAAAAACAAAAACACTTTATTTATTTATTTTGGTCCTGATTGCGGACATTGTATGGTGTTTACAAAAAAATTAATTGATAGTGTTCATCAATTTCGCAATACTCAAATAATAATGGTTTCCTCTTTTGAGTTATCAAAAATCAGAAGGTTTTATAAAGACATGAACTTGGAAGGCTGTCCAGAAATACTGGTAGCAAAAGATGAAAACTATTTCTTCATTTCACATTTTGGCATCAGACAATTTCCTTCGGCCTATTTATACAACACCAAAGGGAAATTTGTGAAAATGTATGCCAATGATATTGATATTAAAAAGCTGTCTGCATACACCAAAAAGAAGTAACATTATTTATAAAATAATTCTTCATTTCCTTTTCAAGCTTTAAGGTTTCCAATTACCTTTGCGCCATCATTTTATCATCAATCAAAAATAAATTATGAAAGTAACTGTAGTAGGTGCTGGTGCAGTAGGAGCCACTTGTGCCGATAATATTGCCCGCAAACAACTTTGCGATGAATTGGTTATTTTGGATATTAAAGAAGGTGTGGCAGAAGGTAAAGCAATGGATTTGATGCAAACTGCACAAATTGAAGGCTTCGATACAAAAATTGTTGGCAGTACAAATGATTATACAAAAACTGCAGGAAGCACTGTTGCCGTAATTACATCCGGCATTCCACGCAAACCCGGTATGACACGTGAAGAATTGATTGGAATCAACGCGGGAATTGTAAAAACAGTTACCGATAATTTATTAAAGCATTCTCCAGAGGTTATTATTATTGTAATCAGTAACCCAATGGATACGATGACATATTTAGCCTTACAATCAAGTGGGATACCAAAACACAGAATCATTGGTATGGGCGGAATGCTCGATAGCGCTCGATTCCGTTATTTTTTAAGTCAGGCAATGCATTGTTCTCCAAATGATTTACAGGCTACAGTTGTAGGTGGACATGGAGATACAACGATGATTCCTTTAACGAGATTGGCAACATATTGCGGAACACCCGTTTCCAATTATTTAGATGCCGAAACATTAGCAAAAGTAGCAGCAGATACCATGGTTGGTGGTGCTACACTTACAGGTTTGTTGGGCACTTCGGCATGGTATGCACCTGGTGCTGCTGGCGCTGCTGTGGTAGAAGCTATTGTACGTGATGAGAAAAAAATGATGGCATGCTGCGTAGCGCTTGATGGCGAATACGGAATGCACGACATCTGCTTGGGCGTACCGGTTATCATAGGAAAAAATGGTTGGGAAAAAATTGTAGATTTCAATTTGAATGAAGAAGAAATGGCAGCTATGAACAAAAGTGCCGAAGCCGTTAGAAACATGAACAGTGTATTATCTACATTGTCATTGTAACCAAATAAAACTAAAATAAAAAAGGGATTTGCTTTTGCAAATCCCTTTTTTATGCTTAATTAATTCCATCTACAATCGTTTCTTTATTTATTTTCTGTATCAGTCCTTGTAATACTTTTCCAGGGCCACATTCAGAAAAATGGGTTGCGCCATCCGCAATCATGGCTTGTACTGATTGTGTCCATTTTACAGGTCCGGTTAATTGTGCGATTAAATTCTTTTGAATCATTGCTGGTTCATATACAGCTTCAGCGATGATGTTTTGGTATACCGGACAATTGGGCGTTTGGAATGTGGTTTCATGAATCGCTTTAGCCAATTCTTCTTCGGCAGATTTCATCAATGGAGAATGGAATGCTCCACCTACAGGAAGCACCAAGGCTCTTTTAGCTCCAGCAGTTTTCATGGCTTCACAAGCCAAGTTAATTCCGGTAACCGAACCACTGATTACTAATTGTCCCGGGCAATTGTAGTTCGCTGCCACCACAACTTCACCAGTTTCATTGAAAATATTTTCACAAATAGCCGCCACCTTATCATCATCCAAAGCCAAAATAGCAGCCATTGTTGAAGGAACAATTTCACAAGCTTTTTGCATTGCCTTCGCTCTTATAGAAACCAATCGCAATGCATCTGAGAATGATAATGTTTCATTGGCTACCAATGCAGAAAATTCACCTAATGAATGACCTGCAACCATATCAGGTTTAGCACCGCTTTTAGTTTTAAATGCAGCAACAGCGTGAATGAAAACAGCAGGTTGTGTAATGTCGGTTTGTTTTAAAGCTTCGTCTGATCCTGTAAACATGACATCAGAAATTCGAAAACCTAAAATATCATTTGCTTCTTCAAAAACTGACTTTGCAATGGCATTGGTGTCGTATAAATTTTTTCCCATTCCACTGAATTGGGAACCTTGTCCTGGAAATACATAAGCATGTTTCATATTGAAATGATTTTGGTAGTGCAAATAAAATAAAAAATCCCGCAATAAGCGGGATTTGACAGAAATGTTGAAAGATGATTATGATAATTGCTTGGTAATTAATTTTAAAAACTCGCCACGGGTTTCATTTTTTTCAAATTCTCCAGAAAATGCAGAAGTAGTGGTTACTGAGTTTTGTTTGCTTACTCCCCTCATCATCATACAAAGATGTGAGGCTTCTATGACAACCGCAACACCCAAAGGGTTGAGCGAATCTTTGATGGCATGTAAAATTTGTTCGGTGAGTCTTTCTTGCACTTGCAATCTGCGACTATAAACATCCACTACTCTTGCAATTTTACTCAAGCCGGTAATGTAGCCATTGGGGATGTATGCTACATGTGCTTTTCCATAAAATGGAAGCATATGATGTTCGCACATGCTATACAATTCAATATCTTTTACAATAATCATTTCACTTACGTCTTCATGAAATCTTGCAGAGTCAAGAATTGATTTGGCGTCCAATGAGTAGCCTTGTGTAAGATACTGCATCGCTTTGGCAATCCTTTCAGGTGTTTTAAGTAAACCTTCTCTGTTTGCATCTTCTCCAAGTTGTCCGATGATTTGTTTGTAAGCTTCCGAAAGCGACTGTGTTGCTTCGGTGTCGTATTGTTCGATTCTAGTGTAAGCCATGTTTGAGGGTTTTAAAAGTTGGTGCTTGCAGGAAAATCTGCAAAATTATTTTCTGTTTCATATAATCTAATCTGGATGTCCAACGCCTGGTCTATTGCAGGTCTGATTAAATTATATATTACGATTGCAATGTTTTCAACGGTTGGGTTAAGGTGTTGAAAATCGATGCAGTCTTCGTTTAGATTTTTATGGTCAAACTTTTCAATAACAAGGTTTTTGATGATGTCGCTTAATTTTTTGGTATCTATTACATAGCCGGTTTCTGGATCGGTATTACCAATAATTTTCACAATCAACTCATAGTTGTGACCATGATAATGAGGGTTGTTGCATTTTCCAAATATGGATTTGTTCGTTTCATCATCCCATTTGGGATTGTGGAGACGGTGAGCAGCATTGAAATGCTCTTTTCTAAAAATGGCAACTTTTTGATTCATTAGAGATTAAAACAAAAATTTAAGAAAAAGGTTTTGTCGAAAGTAGACATAATAACAACTTCAAAATATGATAATGGTTTACTTTCCAAAGTATTCAACATATATACGTGGAGTTTCGTATAATTTCATACCATGTAAACGCACATCTGGCGGAAGGTTGGGCGCCAATTGTTCCCAAATACCAATGATTAAATTTTCAATTGAGCAAATCTTGCCTTGCATAAAATCAACATCCAAATTCAGGTTTTTATGGTCTAAACGATCGATCACGAAAGCATTGATGATGGTGCTTAATTTTTTTACATCAAATACAAAACCGGTATCTGGATTGGGTTCGCCAGATAATGTAACATGTAAAGTGAAGTTGTGACCATGCCAGTTCTCGTTGGCGCATTTTCCAAAAACAGCTTCATTTTCTGCTTTGCTCCAATTGGGGTTGAAAAGTTTATGTGCTGCGTTGAAATGCTCAATCCTTGTGATATAAACCATTAGCTGACTTGAAATTTTTTCAAAGATAGAGCGTATTCCTTAAAATCTAAAGTATAAACACGAAATTTGCAACATGTCTATTTTAATCATTGCTGCAACAGCAAACGAAATCGCATCAAACAATGCATCAATAAAGGATAATGAAATTTTGATCACTGGAGTAGGCGCGCCAATCGCCATGTATCAGATTACCAAAAAGTTAGTACAAAAAAAATACGACATGGTTGTACAAATTGGCATTGGTGGTTCATTTAATCGTTCATTAAATTTAGGAGATGCGGTTGTAATTGAAAAAGATTGCTTTGCAGATTTGGGCGTTTGGGAGCGTTCACAAATGTCTAATTTATTTGATCTGCAATTGGCCCAAAAAAATTGTTTTCCTTTTAATGAGGGTTGGTTAATCAATACACATGTACAATCTATTCCCATTGCATTAAACTTGCAATCAGCGATTACCGTAAATCTGATAAATGAAGATCCGGTTTACCATCAACACCTTAAAGAAAAATACAATGCTGGACTAGAATCTATGGAAGGCGCCGCATTGCATTATGCTTGCTTATTGGAAGAAATTCCTTTTATACAAATTCGGGGCATTAGCAATTGGGTAGGTGAAAGAGATAAATCAAAATGGAAAATAAAAGAAGCGATACAATCATCTAATGATTTGCTAGAAAAAATCCTTAATACGATTCAATAATATCATGGAAATAAATATAGCTTTTTCCCCTTGTCCGAACGACACGTTTATATTTGATGCGCTGGTTAATGAAAAAATTGACACAGAGGGTATTGTATTTAAACCGACGCTATTGGATGTAGAAACACTCAATCAGCAAGCCTTGCAACATCAATATGATGTAAGTAAAATTAGTTATGGTGTGTATCATTCCATTGCCTCTAATTATTTGATATTGGATGCTGGAAGTGCACTAGGTTCAGGTGTTGGTCCATTGTTGGTTGCGCATGCCCATCAACAAAATTGCAAAATTGAAGAACAACAGATTGCAATTCCCGGGGAGCTTACTACCGCGCATTTTTTATTCAGTGCAGCTTATCCTAATGCAACAAAAAAAGTTTTTTTACGGTATGATGAAATTGAGGAATTTGTATTGCAGCAAAAAGGTTTGGGTGTCATCATTCACGAAAATAGGTTTACGTATCAAGATAAAGGGCTGTCAAAAATAATTGATTTGGGTGCATTTTGGGAGCAAGAAAAGGGTTGTGCAATCCCATTGGGTGGAATTGTCATCAAGCGATCGTTTCCTCAATCAATTCAAAAGCAAATCAATCTGCTCATTCAAAAAAGCATCGCGTACGCACATGAACAATATCCAAGATTATCTAGTTATGTGAAAATGCATGCACAAGAAATGGAAACATCTGTGATGAGAAAACACATCGATCTATATGTGAATGCCTATTCGATTTCTTTGGGAAAAGTAGGAAAACAAGCCATCAATAAAATGCTTCAAGTGCAGCGTGGAAAAGACTTCCCATTGGATGATATTTTTGTTTCGATGGATTAATTTTTTAGTGCTTTGGCGTAACAGGCCAAGCATCTTTCTCTGGCGACTTCATGTATTACAATTGGCTTTGGATAGTGAAACTCTTGAAACTCGGGCACCCATTTTTTGATGTATGTGAAATGGGGATCAAATTTTTGGGTTTGCAAATATGGATTGAAAATCCTGAAATAAGGTGCAGCGTCACAGCCACTTCCTGCAGCCCATTGCCAGCCTCCATTGTTGGCTGCAAAATCGAAATCGAGTAGTTTCTCTGCAAAATAGGCTTCACCCCACCGCCAGTCGATGAGTAAATGTTTGCATAAAAAAGAAGCGGTTATCATGCGTACACGATTGTGCATAAAACCTGTTTCGTTTAATTCTCTCATGCCTGCGTCAACAATAGGATAACCGGTTTGGCCATTGCACCAAGCTTCAAATTCCTTTTCATTGTTGCGCCATTCAATTCCATCGTAAGCTGGCTTAAAAGAAAGCTGTTGTTGCACACGCAGAAAATGCCAGGCAATCATGTGATAAAAATCTCTCCATATCAGTTCGTTGAGATAAGTTTCGGAATATGGCATGGATTGCAATGCCAATTGTCGAATGCTGATGGTTCCAAATCGAAGGTGGATGCCCATTTTGCTGGTGCTGTTGATGCCAGGAATATCTCTTTGTTCTTTGTACAATTGGATGATGGAGGTATCTGCAGCAGCACTGGGATAATTCACAGGCGAATTGCAAAACCCAATCGATTCGATTGTAGGAAATGGCAGTGGCTCGGTTTGCAAAAATTGAGAAAAATATTTTTTATTGTCGAAAACTTGTATGGGTTGATGCTGTAAAGTTAGTTTCCATTTTTTACTGTATGGTGTAAAAACGGTGTATGGTGTTCCATCATCTTTTAGTACATCATTTTTTTCAAAAATGA
This sequence comes from uncultured Bacteroidota bacterium, assembly GCA_903871575.1. GTDB lineage: Bacteria > Bacteroidota > Bacteroidia > Chitinophagales > Chitinophagaceae > Ferruginibacter. Next base: position 2,448 of record CAIQHJ010000158.1, on the reverse strand, counting down.
CCTGGTCTTTAAAAGTATGAAAACCAATGCCACGATCAGCCAACAAGGCATCAATATTTTTATCTCGGTTTATACCATATGATTCATAATCATGGTTTGTATAAACATGTTCAATAGAATAATTATCCACCAGAAAATTGAAAGCATTTTCTGGTGGATGGTGAAGTACATGCAGGGAGCTGTTTACAGCTTGTAATTTTTTTTGAATATTGGTAAGTGATTGGTGAATAAACTGAACGCGTTTATCCAACGGAGAAGAGAGTTTATCTAGGATATTGCTATCAAAAATAAAAATAGGTAACACCGGTAAACCTGCGTTTAATGCATGAAACAAACCTGCATTGTCATCCAATCGAAGGTCTCTTCTAAACCAGAAAATGTTGATTTTTTTTTTCATAAAAGCGAGTGTCTAGGGCAATTAACAAAAAACAAGTGGATTTGTTTGTGAAAGCAATTGATCAATTTGTTGTATGGTTTGGCAACGATAATTTTTGTTGTTGATGGTAGCAACCCATTGAATATTGTATATGGAGTTGGTTAGAAAAACTTCATCTGCATCCAACAATTCGGATTCGGTAATTTTTTTTTCTTCAATGTTAAAACCCAGGCTTTTTAAATTGGATATTACAAAATTTCTCATGACTCCAGCCACGCAACCTTCGGAGAGCGCTGGGGTAGAGATGATGTTGTCTTTAATTAAAAAAATATTGGCGATGGTACTGTCGCAGATGAAATGTTGTTGGTTGAACAGGATGGCATCGTTGCATTTTTCTTTTTTTGCGTATAAAGCGCCCATTAAATATGGGAGATAATTGTTGTGTTTGAGATTGGCAAAAGCATCGATTGATTTTAATGCATCTTTATACAGGCAGCAATGAAGTCCGTTGGTATTGAGTTGTTTGTTTTCTATTGCGATGGGATAAGTTTCGATGATATATTGAGGTTGAAGGTTGATGGGATCGTATATTCCGCCCATGCCTCTAAAAATGGTTAGTCGAATACGGGCAGCGTTGAGTTTGTTTTTTTGTAAAAGGGCATAAATGTGTTTTTCCAACAAATCGGGTGTAAACAATTTGGGGATATCGAACTGCAACCATTTCATGCCATTCCAAAGACGTGAAAGGTGTTCGTCTAAAAGAATAATTTGCTGATGCTTGAATTTGATGGTTTCAAATAATCCGTCGCCATATCTTAAGCCTCTAGTATTTGCTGCAAGAATGGGTTGACATTCGTCAACAATTTTTCCGTTGTAATTGATGTAGGCCATGATGTAAAATAAAGAATCCCCGTTGAAGCGGGGATGATATTTTTAGAATGAAGCAAATTACATTTCTTCAATGATTTTGTGTTTTACGGCATACATGATCAAGCCTGTAGTAGTTTTGGAGCCGGTTTTGACTTTGAGTCGATCTCTGATGGCTTCAACTGTTCTCGGACTTAGGTCAACGAGGTCGGCGATTTCTTTGGTACTTTTTTCTTCGCACATGAGGCGGAGGATGGTTGTTTCTTTATCGTTGAGTTGAGCTTCTTGCGGAGTGAGTTGTTGTGGTGTAACGGGTTGTTTTTGTTTGAGGTTACTCAGAAGTGCCTTATTGGTTAACGAGTTGAAATAATATTCTTGTTCGAAGCAGGTTTTGATGGCTTCATAAATTATTTCGCTGTCGCTGGTTTTGGTTAAATAGCTGTTGGCGCCTAACTCCATCAGTTTGGTGATCATGCTGTTGTCGTCTACCATGGTGAGCATGATTACTTTGGTTTGAGGGGAGATTTTTTTTATTTCTGGCAGGGTAGCGATACCGTCCATGATTGGCATTTGAATATCGAGCAAAATAACATCAACTTCAATGTTTTTGATGAGGTTGATCAGGTGCATGCCATTGTCGGCTTCAGCGATTACTTTGATGTCTTTTTTAGTGCTGAGTGATGTTTTCACGCCTGCTCTATATAAAACATGGTCATCTGCAATGATTACTCTGATGGGTTCTATTGTCTCTTCGTTCATTTTGATCTATTTAAACAGTATATCCAAAATTTGGATGCTAAATTAGTGGTTTGTTGTAAGTATTTGCCAAATAATAACGCTGGATGCAAGGTGAGATTATTTATAGAAAAAAATTAGCGTGTATTTACCCTTTTTTTGGATAGGGATTTTACTAAGGAAAAAAATTAAAAAAGTCTGGTAGAAATCTATTCCACCAGACAGATGGCATATTGTGATTAAAGCGTGGGTGAGGGCGTGGTTTAAAAATATAAAAAACACCAAAACAGGGTAAACTGTCCTGGTGTTTAATTCTCATAGTGTACTTCATAAACTCAACAGCTCAAAGTTGAGCGCGTTCCAAAAATTTTGTAGAGGAAAAACAACATAGAAATGATGTGTTTTTCTCTTTGGCGGTTTAAATAAGTTTAATAATCTTGTGGGATATGGCACAAGATTTATTTTTTATT